>CALMKG010000484.1 GCA_937867175.1 uncultured Propionibacterium sp.
GATCACAGCCGCTGCGGCGGTAATCCCGAAGGGCGAGGACTCAGCTGGGAGGCGGCTGTACCTCCGCTTCCTCAAAGGGCCAACCGTCGACCATGAGGCCCGCACGTCCTTCTTCGCGGTAGTACTCGTTGCCCATCCACGCGCCGAATGCCTCCAGCGGCATCGAAAGCATCCATTGCGTATCGGATTGACTGCCGTGCGCGGCAAGGGCAGCCCGCTTGCGGTCGAGGACACCGCTGACGTCCACCCGCCAACCGATCTCCGACTCCGGCAAGCCAATCGGCAGGCCATCGTCACCGAGCATCTCGCCGAACGACAGGTCGATGCCCAGGGCGGCGGCGCGGGCGGCCATTCGTCCCATGTCGTCGTGGTTCGTGGTCTGTTCCAGCACCCTTGGCCGGTGGCTGGCCAACTGAGCGGCCCGATAGGCCACCCGGTGGACCTTGACATGATCGGGATGCCCGTAGTTGCCGTGCCAGTCGTAGGTGACCAGGACGTCGGCGTCCTCCTCGTCGAGGATGTCCGCCAGCCGGCCGCCGGCCTGATCCAGGCTTGCC
Organism: uncultured Propionibacterium sp.; assembly: GCA_937867175.1. GTDB lineage: Bacteria > Actinomycetota > Actinomycetes > Propionibacteriales > Propionibacteriaceae > Brooklawnia. Next base: position 558 of record CALMKG010000484.1, read on the forward strand.
TGTACGAAGCTCAGCGGATCGGTGTTCTGCGGCCAGCCCGTCATCCCGGAGTCGTGGTAACCCAACCAGGCCACTCGCGCAATGCCCAGCACTCGGGCGGACGCTTGCGCCTCGGCACGCCGACGCTGCGCAACCGTCTCGCCCGGGGCCAGGTCTTCCGGGACGGTGCCGTGCTCACCGCCGGTGGCGAAGACCACGACGACACGGTGGCCTCGTTCGGCGGCGAGCACCATCGACCCCGCGGTCTGGCTCGCCTCATCGTCTGGATGGGCGTGGAAGAAGACCAGTGTGGACACCAGTACATTCTTCCAGTCTTCAACAACTCCGTGGGATCAGGACTCGATGTACACCATCTGGGTGCGCGTGAACTCCTCGACACCGTGGCGTCCGTCTGCACCGCCGATGCCCGACTTGCGGGTGCCGGCGTGGAAGCCCTGCATGGCCTCGAAGTTCTCGCGATTGATGTAGGTCTCCCCAAAGTCGATCTCACGCATGCCGCGCATCGCGTTGGCCAGCGAGGTCGTGTATAGCGAGGAGGTCAGCCCGTACTCGGAGTCGTTTGCTCGCTTGATCGCCTCGTCGAAGTCGTCCACCACCATGATCGGCAGCACCGGCCCGAAGATCTCATCGCGGGCCACCGACATCTCCGAGGTGACGTCTGCCAGCACCGTCGGCTCATAGAAGTAGCCGCGGTCACGATCGGCCACCTTGCCGCCGGTGGTCGCGGTGGCGCCCGCCGAAACCGCGGCGTCGACCATCCCGGCGATGCGTTCCACGGCCGACCGGTCGATCAGGGCGCCCATGTCCAGGTCGGTCTCGATCGACGGGTCTCCGTATCTGGTGGCGGCCATGGCTGCGGTCATCTTGGAGATGAACTCGTAGGCGACTCCGCGGGTCACGTAGACGCGCTCGGCGCAGTTGCAGACCTGGCCGGAGTTGATCACCCGGGACGCCTTAATGGCGCCGACTGCCAGGTCGAGGTCGGCGTCGTCCAGCACGATCGCGGGCGCCTTGCCGCCCAACTCCAAGCTGACCTTGGTGATGTTGCGGGACGCGGCGCTCATGATCTTCTGGCCAACCTCTACCGAGCCGGTGAACGAGACGATGTCGACGTCGGGATGGCCCGCCAGGTAGCCACCGATGCTCCCCGGCCCGGACAGCAGGCTGAATACGCCATCGGGCAGGCCCACCTGGGCCGCGATCCTGGCGAACTCCATCGCGTTGATCGGGGTCGCAGAGGCCGGCTTGATCACACAGGTGTTGCCTGTCACCAGCGCCGGGGCCATCTTGCGGGCGATCAGGAAGAACGGGAAGTTCCACGGCAAGATGCCGGCCGCGACACCCAGCGGCTTGCGCAGGACGAAGATCTGCTCCTTGGGGCGGGCACTGTTCAGGATCTCGCCCTCCAGGTGGAGCGCGAACGATGCCATGTAGTCGAGATAGTCGGCGGTGAAGTTCACCTCGACGTTCGCCAGTCCCCGGATCTTTGACTGTTCCTGGACGATGATGTCGGTGAGCAGCGCCTCATTGTCACGGATGCCGGTTGCGATCTTGCTCAGGTAGCTGGCCCGTTGCGTGGCCGGGGTCAGCGCCCACTGCTTCTTGGCTGCCTTGGCGGCCGCGACGGCGTCGTCGACGTCTTTTTCGGTGGCCCGCGGCACCGCCGCGATGACCTCGTCGGTGGCCGGGTTGCGCACCTCGATCGCTTCGTCGGTGCCGCGGAATTCGCCCGCGATGTAGTTCTTGTAGGACTGGGACATTGCTTGACCTCCATGCTCGAGTGCGGCGGCTGGTTGGTTCGTGTCCTGCCCACCCTAGGCGTCCCAGCGGCGGCAGATGGGGTCATCGGCCATCTCAATGCCCAAGCCAGGCCGTCCGGCAGCCCGTCGCCCGTCGAGAATCCTGAGACTGCCTCGTCCGGGCTTGGTGACCCGGAAGGTTCCCCGACCTGAACTGCTCAGAGGGGTTCGACGGATCGGACGGCAAGTACCCCGTCGGCGACCGTGAACTTGATGTTGAGCCCGGCGAAACACAGGCCGTAGCGCCGGGTGGGATCGTCCTGGTAGGCCGGGCGTGGGTCCTCGGCGAGCAGGCCACGCAGCGCGTCCTGTTTGTCGGGTGGGACGAATGCCAGCAGGTCGTCGGGGATCTCCACCCGGACGCGATAGTCCGCGTGGCAACTGGTGAAGCCGAAGCGGGCATCGGCGTGGACATCGGCAGCCACGTAGGGCTTGATGTCGTAGATCGGTGTGCCGTCCATCAGGTCGGCGCCGCCGACCTGCAAGACCGGGCCCAGCTGGGGGTTGGATTCAATGCCGAGCAGCCTGACCGAGGAGAGCCCAATCGGGTTGGGACGAAACGGTGACCGGGTGGCAAAGACCCCCAACCGGGTTTCCCCGCCCAATCGGGGTGGCCGCACTGTCGGCGACCACGCCTGGTCCTGCGACCGCAGTGAGCCCGAGAACTCCCAGATCAACCAAAGATGGCTGAAGCCGTCGAGGCCGCGTACCGCATCCGGGTTCCGAAAGGCTGGCTCGAAGACGACCTGTGCACGCAACTCGGGGACCAGACCGGCCTGCCGGGGGATGCCAAACTTGGCGGGGAAGTCACTTCGGATACGCGCGATGGTCATCACATGCTCATGAAAGCACCGTCGGCCACCGGTGCGTGCGATTCGCAAGCCTCGCCAGCCCCGACCTCCGTCCGCACTGGATCGATGGGGTCGGGGTAGCGCCTGCCCCGGGGCCCGATCGGGCTATGATCCCTGCGGGTGTCGGCGCAGGGAGGAAAATGCAGCAGATCGGGTTCGACCGCGACAAGTACATCAACCTCCAGACCGAACAGATCCTTGCGCGTCGTCGACAATTCGGCGGCAAGCTCTACCTCGAATTCGGTGGCAAGCTCTTCGACGACATGCATGCCTCGCGGGTGCTGCCGGGCTTCACCCCCGACAACAAGATCGTGATGCTGGAGAAGGTCGCCGACGAGGTCGAGATCGTGGTGGTGATCAGTGCGCTCGACTTGGCCAACAACAAGGTGCGTGCCGACCTGGGCATCCCCTACGAGTCTGATGTGTTGCGACTGATCGATGAATTCCGTTCCCGTGGCCTCTACGTGGGCAGCGTCGTGATCAGCCACGTCACCGAGGAGAACCGGCAGGCTCGCAACTTCAAGCGCAAGCTGGAGCGGCTGGGCCTCAAGGTCTATCGGCATTTCCCGATCAAGGGCTACCCCAACAATGTCTCGCTCATCGTCAGTGACGACGGCTACGGACGCAACGAGTACATCGAGACCACCCGCGACCTGGTGGTGGTGACCGCGCCCGGACCAGGCAGCGGCAAGATGGCCACCTGCCTGTCGCAGCTGTACCACGACTATCGGCGGGGCATCACGTCCGGCTACGCCAAGTTCGAGACGTTCCCGATCTGGAACTTGCCGCTGTCCCATCCGGTGAACATCGCCTACGAGGCTGCCACCGCAGACCTAGATGACGTGAACCTGATCGACCCCTTCCACCTCGCCGCCTACGGTGAGCAGGTCGTCAACTACAACCGTGACGTCGAGGTCTTCCCGGTGCTGAACCGGCTCTTCGAACAGATCCTCGGCCGCTCGCCGTACAAGTCGCCGACCGACATGGGCGTCAACATGGCCGGCTACTGCATCAGCGACGACGAGGTCTGCCGTGCCGCCGCGAAACAGGAGGTCATCCGGCGCTACTACAAGGCGCTGGTCGCAGAGCGCCGCGAAGACTTGGAACCGGCCCAGTCCGATCGTATTGCGCTGCTGATGAGCGGGCTTGGCCTGGTCAAGGAGGACCGGCCGGTCGTCCAGCCGGCCCTTGCCGTGGAGCGGCGCACCAAGGCCCCGGCCGCGGCCATCCAACTCCCCGACGGACGCATCGTCACCGGCAAGACATCGGCGCTGCTGGGCGCCTGCTCGGCGATGCTGTTGGACGCGCTGAAGGCGCTGGCCGGCATCGACGAGGATGTCAAGTTGCTTGCCGTCGAGACGATCGAGCCGATCCAAACCCTCAAGACCAAGCACTTGGGCAGCCACAACCCGCGGCTGCACACCGACGAGGTGCTGATCGCGCTGTCGGTGAGCGCTAACCGGGACGACAACGCCCGCCGGGCGCTCGCCGAACTGCACAAGCTGGGTGGCTGTGACGTGCACTCCACCGTGATCCTCGGTTCGGTCGATGAGGGCATCTTCCGCAATCTCGGCGTGCAGGTCACCAGTGAGCCGGTCTACCAGTCGAAGAAGCTCTATCGGAAGCGTTGAGCAGGCACGGCCCCGCAGGACGCCCGATTCATCGGTGAATCGGCCGCCGTCGAGCATGGCTTAGTATCGCGGTGGACGACAGACAGGATGGTGCAATGCGTGGGACCGAGGCCCCGGTGGGTGGGATCCGTCCCTGGATCGTCTGGCTGGCCGCCACCCTGACCTTCGTCGCGGCCATGTTCTCCCGCACCTCATTCGGAGTGGCTAGCCTGTACGCGGCCGAGCGCTTCGCCAGCCCGGTGGCCTTGATGAGCATCTTCGTCGTGGTCCAGATGATCGTCTACGCCGGCATGCAGATCCCGGCCGGATTGCTGCTCGATCGGCTGGGCAGCCGCAAGACGATCGCCATCGGCCTGACCGTGATGACAGTCGGCCAGCTGGGCTTGGCGCTGGCCACCTCGTTCCCGGTGGGGTTGGGCGTGCGCGTCCTCATCGGCGGGGGAGACGCGTTGATCTTCATCTCCGCCATCCGGCTGATCCCGGTGTGGTTCGCGGCACGTCAGGTTCCGCTGCTGACCCAGATCTCCTCGGTTGCCGGCCAGCTCGGGCAGTGGGCCTCGGCGGTCCCGTTGGTGCGTATCCTGGCCGATTTCGGGTGGACACCGGCCTTCCTCACGGTGGCTGCCGCCTGTGCAACCGGCCTGTTGCTGAACGTGGTCTTCGTCCGCGATTATCCGCCCGGCGCGGAGATGCCTCGCCCCCAGGGGCGAAGCGGAGGCTTCGCTGGTGCACGCGAGGTGATCGAGATGCCGGCCGGGCAGTTGGGGTTCTTCATCCACATGTCGACCGCCTACTTCCCGTTGATCTTCACCTTCATGTGGGGATTTCCGTTCCTGACCCAAGGCCAGGGCCTGACCGACGCCCGGGCAGGGAACCTGTTCACGGTCTTCGTGATCGCGGGGATCGCCGCCGGTCCGCCGATGGGCGTGCTCACCCGCATCTTCGAGAACCAACGTGTCGCGCTCGCCCTGATCGTGGCCGCCTTCACGGTGGTGGCTTGGACGGCTGTCCTGTTGTGGCCGGGCAGCGCCCCCATGCCCTTGCTGGTCGTGCTGATGATCGGCTTGGCGTCCTGCTTCCCCGCCTCCAACATCGCCTTCGACATCAACCGCAGCTTCGTGCCGCCGCACCGGATGGGCATCGGGTCGGGTCTGGTGATCGTCGGTGGCTTCATCGCCGCCCTGGTGAGCGTCGGTGTGATCAGTATGGTGCTGGCTTGGGTGGGTGGGGCCGATCCGGGGCCGGAGGCGTTCCGGATCGCCATGGCGACCCAATTGCCGGTCTGGCTGTTCGCGTTGACCATGGTGCTGCGGTCGCGTCGCAAGCTGCTGGCCACCGGGCA
>CALMKG010000485.1 GCA_937867175.1 uncultured Propionibacterium sp.
CCGCACACCTGCGGGGGACGACCGCCGGCGCGCGCACCGAGGACGAACGGCGTGCCCTCGGCTTGGCTCGTGCAGAAGCGGTGGCCGCCTACCTCCGGTCACAGGGGGTGCTGGCCGGACAGTTGACCACCGAGGGCGTGGGAACGGACTTCCCCGAGTACGTCCCAGACCAGCTCCCCGACGGGACGTTGGACGAATCGATCGCGGCGGGCAACCGGTCGATCCGGGTGCTGTTGACCGACCCCTGCTGAACAGCCGAACACAATTCCGCTCCTAGACGTGGTTCTGGTGGGAGGCATTGTCCCCACCAAGACCACCTGAAAGAGGAAGACGACATGAACACCACCTTGATCCGCGGCGAGACCACCATCGCTCGCGCGATGAGCGACTTCCAACGAAAGCCAGCCGCGCCGCTGCGGTATCCGCTGCTCACCCGCATCGGTGACTGGTCCGCAGGGATTCACGACCAGGCCTTTGCGCACGACGGTGAGTTGGACACCCCAAGGCTGCAGGCACTGCGTCACGAGTTCGCCACCCGGCTCGAGCACGAGCGGCGCGACACCCTGGCGCTGATCGCCGTGCTGGACGAGCGGCTCGCCGAATTGCGCGCGAGCCAGGCCGCGGCCCAATCCGAGGAGGCTGTCGCCGAGGTCGAAGGTGCAGCTTTGGAACGCGCAACCGTCGACGACCGGCCGGTGACGCTCTCTGAGACCTACGACGCCGCCGAACACCGTCTCAATCGCAGGATTCGAGGCCGGGACGCCCAAAGGGCCGCCGCTAGTCAACGGCAGCAGGCCGCCCGCGCGGCCATCGAACATATCCAGGGAGACATCGATCGAACCACAGCCGCCCGTCAGTCGCACTGGACCCTGATGCTCGTCAGGTGTCACCACATTCTTGGGCTGGGTAACCGACGGGCCGCCACCTATACGAGGTCATTGACGCGCCGGCTCGGTGGCCGGGTGCTGACGCCGATGCTGTACGCCCCCGACTGGCTGACCGAACAGCAGCTCCCGGCCTTCGCCGCGCCCACGTTCGCCGTGACCCCTCCGGTTTCGATCCTCCGCACCGTCTGACCGAAAGGAAGCACACCATGAAAGGTAATGACCGTTCAATCCGCGCCTCAGCCCCAACCCGCATCGGCTTCCTCGACCGACTGCTGCGTCGGAATCCGACCACCTTCATCGCCGGTTACGACGCCATCAAACCGTTTGACTACCCCCAACCAGACCTGGAGGAGATCTGGAGCCGCGGGCAGGCGACCATCGATGAACTGGCGGCACGCGGCGCCCTGGATGACGCCCATGCCGACGTCATCGATCGCGTGGTGCACGAGGAGCTCAATATCTGGCGGGCCGAGATCAACAAGCACCGAGCCACCCGGCTGAGCATCCTGGAGCAGCTTGAGGCCCAAGGGATCGAACACAAGAGCAGGTTGTTGCAGAAACTCGACCGTCCCCGGCGCCGCCACCGAACTGCCCTCGCCAGCTACGTCGCAGTCTGGGAGTCGTTGACCGGCTTGCCCTACCAGGCCGACCAGGTGCGTCCCGTAACACACCTGACTTCGGCTGCCCTCCACGAGCAGACCGTCAAGGCGAGCTGAGGTGTCCCATGGCCATCCCGACCCACCCTGAGCCGTCGCAGACCCAAGAGGTCTACCGACCAGGGCTCACCTTCGCCTCCTTCCCACGGCGCAAGGCCGGTCCGTCGCCACGCCTGCTGAAGCTGCTCGGTCTGCCGCTACTGGCGGCATTGCTGGTCGTCCCGCTGTTCGGCTGGCTTCGCCCACCGACATCGCTGAGCGAGGCCGCGCTGACCGGGGCACGCGGTCCAGGCTGCCTGCGGCTCGTGCTCGCGTCCGACCACTCGGGCTCGATGACTGAACTGCAGGTCGCACGCGACCAAGCGATCGCGCAGTTGTTCGGCTGGGCGCCACGCAACCTGCGACCGAACGACGAGATAGCGGTGGTCAC
>CALMKG010000486.1 GCA_937867175.1 uncultured Propionibacterium sp.
CGGCCACAAACTACCCAGCCACAAGCCACCCAGCCACGCACCAGCATCGGCCCGCAAGCCGATCGTAGAGCCCGCCACCGTCAGACGGTCCGCGACCCGGCCGGACGCGCCTGCGATCAGCGCAGCGATCCGGCCATCGCCTCGACGGCTCGCCGCAGGATCGGCCTTGGCAGCGCGAAGTTCAGCCGGACGTGACCACGTCCGGCGTACCCACACTCGGCGCCATCGGTCAACGCCACACCGGCCCGCAAGAAGTGCTGTCGCGGGTCGTCCAAGCCGAGTTCACGGCAATCGAGCAGCGCCAAGAAGGTGGCGTCGGGCTCGATCATCCGTACCTGCGGCATCAGTTCACCCACCAACTCGGTGACCAGCCGGCGATTGCCCGCCAGGTAGTCCAAGACCTCAGCGAGCCACGCGCCCCCTTCCCGGTAGGCGGCGATGTTGGTGGCCATCCCGATCGGCGTCGACTCGTAGGGCAGGCCGTGCCCCTGACCGGTCCAGAAGTCCTGCAACGCATCATTGGTCAAGATCATCTGTGCGCACTTCAGCCCGGCCAGGTTGAACGACTTCGAGGCCGACATCGCAGTCACCGTGTGGGCGGCCGCCACCTCGTTGATGGTCGCGTACGGCACGTGCCGCACGCCGGGGTAGGTGAGCGGGGCGTGGATCTCGTCACTGAAGACCATCCCGCCGTGGCGTTCGACGACCGCGCAGATCTGCTCCAGCTCGGGTCGGGTGTAGACCTTGCCGATCGGGTTGTGCGGGTTGCACAGCACGAGCAGCTTCGCGCCGGCCGCGAACTCCCGGTCGAGACCTTCCAGATCGAACTGCCAGTCGGTCTCGGTCGCCGCCATCGGCAGCTGGACAAGCCGGTGACCGAACGCGCCGGGCATCTCGACAAAGGGCATGTAGCACGGGGTCGCCATGATGATCGACGAGTGCGCCGGCAGCCAGTGCGTCATCACGATCGCCAGGCTGGTCAGCACGTCCGGCAGCCAATGCACCCGCTGGGCGTCCAACTGCCAGCCGTAGCGGGACGCCACGAACTCGGCGGTGGCGGTCTTGATCTCGGTGCGCAGCCGCAACGGGGCGTAGCCGGTCTGGCGACGGGCGACGATCTCGTCCAGCGCGGCCGCCACCGCGGGCGCCAGCCCGAAGTCCATCTCGGCCACCCAGGCGCCGATGGCGTCCGGGTAGGCGGTCCACTTCAGGCTGCCCGCGCTCCGCAGGTCATCAATGGTCAACGCGTCCACACGCGCGGCGAAATCGGTCACTCGCCCAGTCTGGCAGCACCACCATGCTGCAGCGTCCACTGGTAGATGGCGATGGCCGCAGCGGCCCCCGCATTCAGCGACCGGGTGGAACCGTACTGGGTGATCGAGACGAGTTGGCGGCAGCCAGCGACCATCTCGTCGGTCAGTCCCGGGCCCTCCGAGCCGAAGACCAGACAGCACGCCTGCGGCAACGCGGTCGTCTCCAACGGGACCGAGCCGGGCAGGTTGTCGACTCCGACTAGGACGATGTCCTCGGCCGCACAATAGGCGGCCAGCGACAACTCGTCGGGCTGGTGGACGACGTGCAGGTAGCGGTCGGTCACCATGGCGCCCCGACGGTTCCACCGGCGATTGCCGACAATGTGCACGCGGTCAACGTTGAAGGCGTTGGCGGTGCGCACAATCGACCCGATGTTGAAGTCGTGCTGCCAATTCTGGATGGCCACCTGCAGCCTCGCCGGCCGCAGCCGCGCCCGCCGGGCGTCCATCTCGGAGACGATGGCGTCGATCTTCCAGTAGCGGTAGCGGTCGACCACGTTACGACGGTCGCCGGACGCCAGCAGTTCCGGGTCGAGTCGCGGATCGTCCGGCCACGGTTCAAGATGTGGTCCGACCCCGACATCAGTGTTGGTGGGGTCAGCCTCGGCTGGGTCGCCTGCGATCACAGGTTCAGGTCATCGACGCCAAAGGCGTAGCGGTAGGGCAGACCCGCAGCCTCGATCGCCTCCGCGGCGCCGGTGGATCTGTCGACCACCACGGCCACCCCGACCACCTGCGCGCCGGCCTCACGCAGCGCGGCGACCGCCTGCAAGGCCGAGCCGCCGGTGGTGGAGGTGTCCTCCACGACGAGAACCCGCTGCCCGGCGACCGGTGAGCCCTCAATGCGCTTGTGCAAGCCGTGGGTTTTGGCGTCCTTGCGCACCACGAAGGCGTCGAGCCGCCCACCAGCGGCAGCGGTCTGGTGCAGCATCGCCAAGGCGACCGGGTCGGCACCCATGGTCAGACCGCCCACCATCGAGAACTCCCAGTCGGCGACCAGTTCGTTCATGATGCGGCCCACCAGCGGCGCAGCCTGCCCGTCCAGAGTGACCCGGCGCACATCAATGTAGTAGTCGGCCTCCCGCCCCGACGCCAACGTCACCCGGCCCCGTACCACGGCCAACTCATTGATCAGGTCGCGCAGGTCATCACGGTCGCTCATGCCGGTAAGTCTAAGGGGCCGACTATCGCGGCTGGGTGGAGTGCAGCGACCCGAAGCCCACCGACCGGTCGCTGGTGGGCAGCAGATCCTGGCTGGTGACCAGCGTGATCATCCGTCCGGTGGGACGTCGTCCGGGTTCGCCGGGAACCGCGTCCAGCACCCAGTCGTTGGTGGCCTGCACGGTGAGGTCGCGGGGTGCCACCTTGATGACGTAGGTGTACACGGTGTCGCAAGTGACCACCTGCACCCGGTCACCAACGGAGAACTCGAGCAGGTCGGCGAACGGGGCGCCGTTGGTGATTCGATAACCGGTGAGCACCATGTTGCCGATCTCCCCCGGCCGGGCGGTCTGCGGATACCAGCCGACGCCGGACGACAGGTCATCGGGCGTGATGCCGGGCATGATCGGCCAGTTGGCGTCGGACCGGTCGGGGAAGCTGAGTACCCCGATGACCTCGTCGGCCGACTCGGTACTGGCCGTCACCTGGCAGGACGCCGCGAAGTCCGCCAGTTTGCGCTCTGCCTGGTTGCGCGCCGATTGGGTGGTGCCCACCAGCATCCACACCGTGTACCCGACCACACCCAGCACGGCAACCAGCAGCACCGCCCAGGCGGCCATCAGCCCGCGCCCACCCCTGCGGGGCACGCGGGTCGCCCCCGTTCCGGCCATGGTTCAGCGTCCCGAACAGGCGCGGATCCAGGCGCACTGCTCGTCCGACTCGCGGACGCGGCTGGCCTGGTGCAGGTAGGGCATGTGGCCGGTGGCGTAGTGGGCGTGGCTGATGCGGTCGAACGCCGCCTCAGGCAGCCGCAGGTGGTCGACCATGTCCTGGGCGGCGAAGTATGGCGTAGCCAAGTCGAAATAGCCATACTCGATCCGCACCGCCAAGGCCGGGTTGGCGCGCATCAGACGCTCCAGTTTGTCGGCAACGCTCACCGGCCGCCCCTGGAACTGCGTGTAGTCCCAGTCGCGCCACAAGTCGGCAGACACCTGGTAGGCCATCTCCTCGGTGCTACCCAGTTCGGCACGCAGATAGTGATGCAGCGCGGCGGTGAACGCGCCCAGGGTGGCGTCCCCGCTGGGGTCGGTGTTCATCAGCTCTTCAGTGCCGGACGCGGCGGGGCCGGTGAACCGGCCGTCGATGCGTCCCACCACCAGGCCCTCGTCGCGCAGCAGTTCGGCACAGAATCGTTCGTGCTCGATGCGCAGCCTGGTCAGTTCGACATAACGTTGCGGCAGCCCGGTGAGGCGGGCCAGGGTGCCGGCCACCTGGTTGCGCTCGTCGGCGTCGAGGCGGCGGCCCTTGGCCAGAGCAAGCCGGTAAGGTCCGTCGGCGAACCGCTCCGCCTCGGCCCGCACCTCGTCCAGCGTCCGACCCGGATGCTTGCCGTGGTACCAAGCGATCGCGGCGTAGCTGGGCAAGAAGTGCAGGCTGGCTTCGTCCCAGCGCGGGTTGCCGAAATCTTGCGTGCCGAAGTCGAGCACGCTGCTGAGCAGGACGATGCCGTTCAGGTACATGCCGTGCTCATCCTGCAGCTTCTGTGCGACCGAGACGCCGCGGATGGTGCCATACGACTCGCCCAGGATGAACTTCGGGCTCATCCAGCGGTCCTCCCGGGTGCACCACAGCCGGATCACCTCGGTGAACTGCTCGACGTCTGCCTTCCAGCCGTGCCAATCCTTCGCCTTGCGACCCTCTGCGGCCCGCGAGTAGCCGGTGCTCATCGCGTCGATGATCACCAGATCGGTGGCCCGTAGCAGCGTGTGCGCGTTGTCGGTCAGCCGATAGGGCGGACGCGCGATCTCGTCCACCTCGCCGATGTCGATGATGCGTGGTCCTACCAGGCCCAGGTGCAGCCAGATGGATGCCGACCCCGGGCCGCCGTTGAAGCAGAAGGTGATCGGACGATCGGTGACGTCGGCGTCGTCGAGGGTATAGGCGGTGACGCCGAGCTGGGCGCGATCAGTGCGGCCACCGAAGACGCCGTCGGCGACATCGTCGTCGCGCAGCACGATGCGTCCGGTGCGGGCGGTGTAGCGAAGCTCGCCGTCGGTGGTGGCCACCGTGTGCCGGCTGGCCACCAAAGAGTCGGTGAGCGGTGTTGGGGTCGGCGCGCTGACGGTCTGGACGACGAGCGGGGTCGGCTTGACGGGTTCCACGGGCACCAACCTACCCGCACACCCCCGGGCACACGTGGCTCTCCCGTCAGCGCCGGACGCGAGCCAGGAACGCCTTGGTGCGATCCTGTTTCGGGTTGCCCAGCACCTCGGCGGGGGTGCCCGACTCGACGACCACGCCGTCGTCCATGAAGTAGACGCGGTCTGCCACCTCGCGAGCAAAACTCATCTCGTGGGTCACCACGATCATCGTGACTCCTTCGGAGGCCAGCGTCTTCATCACCGTCAACACCTCGCCCACCAGCTCAGGGTCGAGTGCCGAGGTCGGTTCGTCGAAGAGCATCAACTCGGGATCCATCGCCAACGCCCGCGCTATCGCGATCCGCTGCTGCTGGCCGCCGGACAACTGCGACGGGTAGACGTGCGCCTTGTCGGTGAGCCCGACCTGGTTCAGCAGGTCCCAAGCTCGTTCCTCGGCCGCCTTCTTCGACTTCTTCGTGACGACGAGTTGGCCCTCGGTGATGTTCTCAATGGCCGTCTTGTGCGGGAAGAGGTTGAACCGCTGGAAGACCATGCCGATCTTGGAGCGTTGGCGCGAGATGTCGGAGTCTTTGCGGCGGTAGAGCTTGCCGTCCCGCTCCTCGATACCGATCAACTCACTGTTTACCCAGATGCGTCCGCCGGTGAGGGTCTCCATTTGGTTGACCAGGCGCAGGAAGGTCGTCTTGCCCGAGCCCGAGGGGCCGAGCAGGACGACCACCTCACCTGGGTACACCTCAAGGTCGATGCCCTTGAGAACCTCGACATCGCCGAACGACTTGTGGACGTTGACCGCCCGCACCAAGGGTTCGCCACTGCGATCAATGGTCTGGCTGGTCAATGGTCGGCCCCCGCGAAGCGTAACGAGTTGCTGTCCGGATCGACCGCCACCTTGGTCTTGCGGCGCTGTTTGGCGTCGGAGGCCTCATAGCCGCGGCCGAACCGCTTCTCCAGCCACGACTGGCCGATCCCGAGGACGGTCGCGGTGATGACGTAGTAGAGCGTTGCACCGGCATAGCTGGGGATCAGCTTGTAGGTGGCGGTGCCGATCATCCGGAACTGGAAGAACATCTCGGTGGCCAGCGGCAGAGCGCTGAGCAGCGAGGTGTCCTTGAACATGGCGATGGTCTCGTTGCCGGTGGGCGGGATGATCACCCGCATCGCCTGCGGCAAGATGATGCGCCGCATGGTTTCGCCGTTGCTCATGCCCAGCGCGCTGGCGGCCTCCCACTGGCCCTTGTCGACGCTCATGATGCCGGAACGGGCGATCTCGGCCATGTAGGCGGCCTCGGACAGCCCGAGGCCGAGAATGGCCATCCAGATGGTGGTGGAGAGCTTGTTCAAGTCGATGGTGGCGATGCGCATGGTGCCGTCGATGCCGAACAGCGCCAAGATCTCACGATCGAAAGGGATACCGATGCCCAAGCCGCCCACGGCGAACGCGCCCGCCGCACCGAGGATGAGCAGGAGCACGTAACGCGGGATCGCCCGGAAGAACCAGATGTAGACACCCGCCGACCACCGCAGCACCGGGTTCTCCGACATCCGCATGACAGCCAACCCCACCCCGAGTGCCACGCCGAGCACCATCGCCCCGACGGTGGCGGTCAGGGTTCCGAAGATGAACCCCCGGATCACCGCGCTCTGGTTCATGGCCTCAAAGGTGAAGGCCCAGTCGAACGCGGGGTTGACGATCAACTGGACGATGATCAGCGCCCCGATCGCGCCCGCGATGACCGCGGCCACGATGCGCCCCGGACGGCGCACCGGGATCGCATCGATCGTCCCAGGGCGCGCGCCATCGGTCTGGGCAGCGCCGATTTGGGTCATGACACCTTGGGGTTGACCGGGAAGGCGTCAACCGCCGCCTGGCTCACGCCGTACTTGTCGAGGATTGCGCCGTAGTGACCAGATTCCTTGATGTCGTACAGCGCCCCAGAAATCGCCTCCGCGAGTTGCGTGTTGTCCTTGGCGACCGCGAAGCCGTAAGGAGCGGCACCGTACTGCTCGCCAAGGGCCTCCATTTTGCCGTCGGAGGTGCGGATGGCGTTCTGGGTGATCGGGTAGTCGGCCAGCATGGCGTCTGCCTTGCCGATCATCAATGCGTTGTTCACCTCGTCCTGACCGGTGTAGGACAGTTCGACGATCGGGTTGGACGCGCACTGCTGCTGCGCGGCGGCCATCTCGTCCTGCTGGGTGGTGCCGGTCTGGTAGGCGATGGTCTTGCCGCAAGGATTCTTGGGATCGACACCCTGCGGGTTGCCGGCCAGCGTCGCCCACTGGGTACCCACGTTCAAGTACTGCGTGAACGTGATGGTCTCCATCCGGGCGGCAGTAATGGTGAACGACGAGCTTCCGATGTCGTACTTGGCGGCCTGGACGCCGGCCAGGATCGCGTCGAAAGCCGACGGGTTCCAGTGGGCCTTGATGCCGAGGCGGGCCGCGACCGCGTCGAGCAACTCGACGTTCATGCCGACGATGGTGGTGCCGTCCATGTACTCGTTCGGCTTGTAGGTCGGGTCGGCGCCGACCTCGATCACGCCGGCCTGCCTGATCGCATCGGGAAGCGCGGCATTGAGTTCCTGGCTCGCCTGGACGGCGGGCAGCGTCGAGCCCGAAGGCTGGCCGCTCGTCGACCCACCGGAGCTCAGGCTGTTGGAACCACACCCCGCCAACAGCGTGGCACAGGCAGACAATGCGGCAATGGTGGCCGCCAACGGACGCTTCATCGTTCAGTCCCTTTCCGAAGTGGTACAGGCCCAAGACTGTCAGGTCACCGAGGCACAAGCGCAGGCAGTCCACCTGTCAACCCGTGCGTCATGCACCGATCACCTGCTTTGGCGACCTGCGCCCGCGTCCGGCCGCTCACTCGAAATAGTGTGGCCCCCGCTCGACGCTGGGTGAGGGTTCGGCGTCGAGGTCGGTGAAGGGCTCCGGGCGTCCCATGAACTGCTGCAGCGCGGGCCCGTGCAGGACGCGGAACGGGAAGGCCGAGCCGGCGGCACGACGCACCACCTGGTCCAGCGGCAGCGGCACGCGGCTGGCGGCGGCGACCAGGTTGCCGTGGCGCCTGCCTTTCAGGGTGGCCGATTCGGCGCTGAGCGCCAACTCGGGGAAGCACAACTCGAGGGTCGCCAGCACGCGCCGCGTCCAGCCGAGGGGGTGGATGTCGATCAAGTTGAACAGGACCAGGCCATCGCGGCGCAGGACGCGAGCCAGCTCCGCAGCGAATTCGACGGTGACCAGTTCGGCCGGCACCTGGGCGTCGGCGAAGGCGTCCACGATCACGACCTGCGCGTAGTGATTCGGCATCGCCGCGATGCCACTGCGCCCGTCGACGGCGCGAACCTTGATGCCCGACTTCGCCGGCAGCGGCAACTCGCAGCGCACCATCTCGGTGAGTGCCTGATTGGGTTCGAGGACGATCTGTGGCGAGGTGGGACGCCTGGCCGCCACGTAGCGCGCCATCGTCATGGCTGCGCCACCTACGTGGATCACCCGCATCCGCTCGCCCCGAGGTCGGGCTGCGTCCAAGTAGTCGGCCATCCGCAGCATGTAACCGAACTCGAGGTGCGTCGGGTCGTCCGGGTCGAGCCACGACTGGGCGACACCGTCCATCACGAGCACCCAACCGGGGGCGTCTGCGACCAAGCGGAAATCAGTACTCATCTTGCACGTCCAGCAGCCCTACGGCGTCCGCCCGGCGGCACGCCTGGGGAGACACTCACTCGGCGTCCGGCCGTCCACGTGTCAGGTCGACCCCCGCGCTGGCCGAGATGATCTTGATGATCGAGGACGCATTGAGATCGCCCATGCCCCGGTTGACGCCGAACTGCGCCAGCCGCATGGTGGTGTCCAGAACCGGCAGGTCGACCCCCACAATGTGCGAGAAGTCCTCGATCAGCCAAAGGTCTTTCAGCAGAAGTTCCAGCGCGAACGATTTGCTGTAGTCGCCGCGGATCACATTGCGGCCCACCCCCGAGTAGATCGGGGTCTTGAAGTCGGTGACATCGAGCACGTCGACGACGTCGGACGGGTCGAGCCC
>CALMKG010000487.1 GCA_937867175.1 uncultured Propionibacterium sp.
GAGGACTCGTCGGTGCTCTCGGTCATCAGATGTGCACCGGTGCCGCCAATTGGATCGGTTTGGCCCGGTGTCAACGTGAGCCGCGTTGGCGTCCACGATCCCAGCGCAGCCACGCTCGCGTCCGCATACGGCAGTGAGTTGTCCGGCAGGCTTGGGTCAAACGACCACCAGCCTTGGACCAGACGGGAACCGTCGGATGGGTCGATGAGGGAGGACCAGCCAGGAGCCCCAGCTTCCGCCCTGCGCACGCTGGTATGGCAACCGATCACGCCGGAATCCTCTCCGAGTTGCTTTCCCACAGGACCATCAGGTTGGTCCAGGACGAATCGGTGGCCTCGAGCGAGTGGAACCTGATCGGCAGAACTTCGCCACCGGCTAGTCCAACCGCCTGTGGGGTGTCGGAGGCCGAAAGTCTGCGGACCATCACGGTCGCTGGCGACTGAGAATGCAGACCAATCGGCCTGCGCTGCCTCCCGGACGGGTCGTCGGTTAGACAGTTGGCATCGGCTGCGGATGCATACACTTTCCAGTGGTCGGTGGGGGCGATTCGGTGGCTCATATTGACGTGCTCCTGTTGGTGAGGCTGGCTCGCCTACCTGCAAACTTGGATGCGGCTGTGGTCTGGCGAAGTCCCCCGCCGCGCATCGGGGTCTGTTGCTCTACAGGCGCTCGGTTGCGGCGGTAGTAGTCCTGCAGCTGGGCAATGGCCGGCTTGGAAAGGCTGGGTTCCAGGGGGGTGTTGGTCAAGACTGAGAGCGCGATACGGCTCTGGATGTCGGGAGCCGAACCCTTTGCCACCTTGTCGGCGTACCGGTTCAGGGCGGTTGCTTGGATGAGGCGGTACGCATTGGGGGACGTCTGGCGCACCGCGTCTACCTGCTGGGGAGTGATGCTGCCGTCGGCTGCCGCAGCCGCGAGCTTGGCGGGCTCGTCGACCACGATCCCGATCTCCTTCCATGCTTCGGCCACGGACGGTGGGGGCTTCGGGGTCACGCCGATCGAGACGTAGGAATCCCATACCGCCTGGTTCATCACCGGGTCATGGGCTGCCTTCCAGGACCGGATCCGCTGGTCTGCTTTGAACAGCTCGGATGTGGTCTCGGGTGCGGCCTCGGCTACGGGCTGCATGGACTCGACCAGCCGGGCCTGCTCGTCAGCCGTGGGCTCCACGGTCTTCTTGTGCAGCACGTCGGCAATGGCCGCGCGCCTCATCAGCCGCACTGGGTTGCGGTCGACGGCCTTGCCGATGGAAGTCGCAATTTTGCGCTTGGCTTCGGTCTCGGCAGCTCGCAGCGCCTGCAGCCTGGCGTACTTGTCGGTTGCGGCCGCCACGATGGCGTCAGCCCGCTCGCTGCGCAGGAACCTGGACAAGGAACCACCAAGAGCGGTCCCGACAACGCCACCAGCAACGCTTCCGGCGGGTCCGCCGGCTCCGTAACCCAAGGCTGCCCCGGTGGTTCCCCAGAAGCCCGCCGACATGTTGTCCGACAATCCCATGCTGCGACTGCCAGCGAGGGTTCCGACCCTAGCCTTGGCCACCTTCTCGATGTCGGTCCACTGGCCGTATAGCTTCTTAGCGGCGGAGTATTCCGGACCAATCCCGGTTGCGGCTACCTGGCGCTCAACCGCGTCCTCGTAGGCCGAGCGCAGGTCACGCAGGCCAGCCTCCGCCGGGTGCTGGTTTGTTGACGCCCACCGGATGCTCTTGTCAATGTCGGCCCTGGCGTCGCGGAGCTGGCGCCACGGGATCAGGGGCTGCCCCTTGGTCTGGCCTATCTCCCGCGCCAGTACGCTGAAGTCGTTTGCGGCTCCGGTCAGGCTAGCCATGTGGCGCTCGAAAGCGGGTCCTACCTGGCCGCGTCGAATGGGCTCGAACCCTACCCTGGCGGCCGCCGCGAGCTTCTTGTCGAGTTCCTTGACCGCAGCCACCATTCTGCGGTCGCCTAGTCGTCGGAATACCCGGCTGTGGCCCTCCAGGACGTCACGCAAGGCCGTTGCGCGACCCGTGAACCCACCAACCGTGCGGGCTCCTGACATCCCCATCAGGTGTTCCTGCACCTCGTCAGCGATGCCAGCCACGGCCGCAGCGTTGTCTGCGCGTCTGACCATGCGCTGAATCGGCTCGGTGGCCTTCTCCAGCTTCCGGACAACCGACGACATGTTGCCGTCGAGCGAGTTCCGGTACCGCGCCATGACGTCGCGCTCGACGTCAGCCATGAGCTGCGCGGCGTTGGCACCCGGGTGAGCCTCCCCTACCTGATCGATCAGGGCATCCAGCTTGCCGATCTGGGCGGAGCGTTGCTTCTCGGCGAATGCATGGGCGGTCTGCAGGTCACGCTTGGCTGCATTCGAAACCGTCCCCTCTCCGGCCTCCTCCAGAGCGCTCAGGACGGCGCGACCCATCTGGTGCATGGCCTCGGGACCGCCCTGCCGAGTGATGGCCTTCAGGTCGGAACCCAGGAAACCGAAAGACTGCAGGGCCTTCTGCTCGGCAAATCCAGCGTACCCACGTGGGCCAGCGGCGGCCTGTACGAACTGACCAACCCCAGGGGTGTAGCCAGCCACTCCGGCCGCGAGCTTCCCGGCGCCACGGAACGCCATGCGTGCCACCGGCATGACGGTTCCGAGCCCGCCTCCGACCAGCACGCCGTTCTGGATGTGGTGCCGGACCAGTTCCGCCGTGAGTGGCTTGTCCTGGATCGATGCTTCCGACACCGCCTCGCCGGCCCCCCATGCCGCGCCCTCGACCATCCCCTCTGCTGCGCCGCCTGCAATCTTCGCCATGCCAGAGCGGAGCCCAGACGTGGCGCCTTGGGCGACCATGCGCTCAACACCAGCCCCGGCGGCTCGGCTGACTCCAGCAACAGCTCGGGCTGGAGCCGTAACGGCACGGGCGCCCTTGGCGAGCAAGCCTCCCCCTCCGCCGGGAACTAGGGCTGTGACCAGCGCCCCGCCGAATTCAGCAGCGGTCCCCTCGGTAGCGTACTTGATATCCCTACGCCTTCGACCTTCGGAGTACCCCGGGAAATTCGGGACCTCTCGTCTACCAGTGACAAATCCGTCCACCACATCCTCGG
>CALMKG010000488.1 GCA_937867175.1 uncultured Propionibacterium sp.
GGGCGCCGAGGCGCTTGTCGCCAAGCTATCGGCCGTCCCGCAGGAGACCTGGATCGCCGGCCTGCTCTGCGAGTTCGGGGCTTCGGCCATCCCGAAGATCGGGGCAGGGCTGGGCGACTCCACCGCGTCGGTGCGCGCAGATGTCTTGGGTGCGTTGCTGTGTCTGCGTCCCAAGGCCGCGGCGGCGGTCGATGCGTTGTTGGCGACCCCTGAGCGCATACCCATGTTGATCGAGGCCCGCACGCAGACCCAGTCGGCGGAGCTGGCCGGAGATTTGGAGGAGATCCTGCTGGCCATCGGAGAGCCTGCGGTGGGGCCGCTTATCGCGGTGCTCGGTGAGACCAACTGGACGCGCGGCCTATTGACCCGGTTCGGGGTGGTGGCGGGACCTCAACTCGAGGCGGCGCTGGGTAGCGGGGACGCCACTGTCAGCGCCCGCGCCCTTCGTGCCCTGCTCGACTTCTACGCCACCAGCCCGGAGCAGGCGGCACCCTTCCTGGTGAAGGCCGAACGCGTACCGCTGCTGATAGACACCCTTGTCGCCCAGGAGTCGCAGAACTCCGGGGTCAACGCCGTGCTGGTCGCGATCGGGCAGCCGGCCGTGAGCGGGCTTGTCGCCAGGGCGTCGCAGATGCTCACCGACTCCGCCGGCTGGACCGACCGACAGCAGGCGAAGAAGATCTACGACCTCATCTTCGAGTTCGACCACGGCCTGTCCACGAATGCGTTGGTGGACGCGGTCGCCCAGGGCTCCCTGAACCGTTTGCATGTCCTCTTCCTTGCGGTCAAGCTGGGCATTCCGGGGAGCGAGGCTCAGCTGAATGAGCTCCTGATGCAGGTCGGCGACGTGGCCATGGCCGAGGACTATCTGAACAGCGGTTCGAATCTGCTCTACCAAGGTGGCGAGCAGTGGGCAACAAGCCGGGGCTATTACATCGAGGAAGGCCCCGGCAGCAGCCGCACCTCGTGGGGCCAGTTCTAGCGGACACGGCCGGTCCTTCGTCGAGTCGTCTTGCGTCTCGTCGATCTTCTAATTATTCTAGAACTATGCTGTGGCGAGTGGACCCGCGGGACCCCGAGCCCCTGTACGAGCAGATCGCCGGGGTCGTGCGGCGTGCCCTGGGCGAAGGCACGCTGCACCCAGGCGACCGTCTGCCCTCCGGCAAGGATCTCGCGACAAGCCTGGACGTGAACCTGCACACCGTGCTGCGCGCCTACCAGGAGCTGCGCGCTGAAGGCCTGATCGAGCTACGTCGCGGGCGCGGCGCCGTGGTGCTGGCGTCCGGCCGCGGTGCCTCTCAACTGGCCACGATGGTCGACGAACTCATCGCCCAGGCCGAGCGGCTCGGTGTTAGCCGCGGAGAACTGGTCCGTATGATCAACGAGGAAGATACAGATGCCTAGCCCTGCCAAGGCCGAGCGCGCCGACGTGGTGGCCACTGTCGTGAGCGTCATCATCGTGATCGTCGCTGCCGTGGGCGGCTCGCTACTGTTGTGGGCGGGCCGCGAACAACTGCCCGAGATGGTCGCCACCCATTGGGGCCCCGCTGGCCGGGCGGACGCATTCAAGCCGACAGCTCGGCTGTATGTGGAGAACGCCGTCATCACCGGTGTGCTGCCACTGCTCATGGTGGTGATCGGTTTGGTCATGAGGCAGGGCCGCGTCCTAGGGCCGGTCAGCGCCGCGACGGCGGTCTTCATGTCGGTGGTGATCAACGGATCGGTCTGGATGCAGCGCGGCATGACCGCCGAGCAGGTGCGCGACACCTCGGCCGAGTTGCCGATCGTGGTGGCCAGCGCCGCGGCGATCGCCGTCGGCGTCCTGCTCTGGTTGGTCTTCCGGCAACGGCCGGGCAAGGAAGCGGTGCAGGTCAACATCGACGCCACCGCCCCCCGGCTGCTGGTCGACGACGCGGTGACGCTGGCTTGGACCGGACGGACCCGCGTCGCCCGGGCTGTCGCAGTGGTGATCGGGCTCGGGGCGCTGTCCACTGCCGTTCTGATACCGATGATGATCGCCGCCGGAACGTGGGGGAGCGCGCTGTTGATGGCGCTGCTCACCGCACTCATCGTCGTGCTGGGTCTGGCGATGGCAGCCAATGTCACCGTTGACGGACGCGGGGTCCGCGCCCGGGCGCTCGGTTTCATTCCCTGGTTCGATGTGCCGTTGAACGCGATCGCCGGGGCGACCGTGGTCGACGTCCGTCCGTTGCGCGACTTCGGCGGCTGGGGGATGCGCGTCGGCTTCAACGGCGAACGAGGGCTGATCACCGCCGGCGGGCCGGCGCTGCGGATCGACCGGGGCGAGCAGGGTCCCTTCCTGGTCACGGCCGCGGACGCCGAGGCCGCTGCTGCCACCTTGAACACGCTGGTGGCCCGCCGGGCGCAACACGATGACGAACCGGTCTGAGTCGCGATCACACCAGCCGCAGCACTCACCTAGCAACAACGTGGGCAGTGGGAGAGCCGGCCCGGCCACCCCTGCTGCTGGAGTACTGCCACAACCTGCGCTGCCGCCAGACAGGGACGCTGAGTAACGTCTTCCCAGCCAAAGCGGAGCGTGCGGAACCCCGCCACTTCGTGAGCATTGTCGCGTACGGCGTCCCGGAATGCACCCGATCCGGTGTGGCCCAGACGTCCGTCCAACTCGACAATCAGCCCCTGATACATGACATCGGTTCGGAATCTGCCGTCGAAGACCTGTCGGCGCCCGCGCGGTAACCGATGAGCGCGCTCCACGTCCTGAGCGTAGAGGTGTTCCAGCTCCGAATGGATGCCCTCGCGTACTCGGCCGAGCATCACCTCCAGTAGGTGGCGATTCGTAACGCGGACCCTGCCGTCGAGCACCCTGAAGATCGCCCTCTCGGTGGTTCGCCCGGATGAGAGGATGTCAGCCAGGATCTTGGCCTGATGTTCTGGTTGCAGGATGCACAAGTCCACGATGGTGTCGGCGACAGGGGTGCGCGGCGGTGTCCCGCAGCGACGTGGCAGATCTCGGGTTCTACGGAAATGCCACGGCCAGCGCTGTTCGGGGTGGCGCTCATTCGGCACCAGGACGGATATCCGGCCCGGTGGCTCGCCGACGAGGCCCCACAGATGACCAGCGGCCTCGTCGGCAAGCATGGCCTCATCCCCGCCGATCAGCACCCCCGCCCAAGCGTTGGCGGTCCAGCAAACCGGACCGTTGTGCGCCAAGTAGATGCCGCGGGCCAGTTGCTGCCAGTCATGTTGAGCCACCAGCCTGTCGATCGTGTGCCGCGACATGCCGGCAGCCATAGCGTCGACTCGGCGCAGCACGCCGGCTTGGCGCGCAGCTAGTGCGCGAATGGAGTCTGGAACGGTGGCGGCGGGGATCACGCCGGTGAAAATTGGCGTTGGGAGGCCGATTCCGCCAAACCCATGCGAACCTGTGGATAACGCGACCGATTGACCCGCGCGGTCGCGGGCAAATCGGTCGCGATACGGGATCAGCGGGGAATGACCTCGATCCAGTTGGCGCCCAAGCCCACTTCTAGGCGATCCACCTCGGTCAGCGCCCCATTCTCATCCGGCCGGAAGCGGGCCACCACCCGATCGGTCTCGGAGGCCACCAGCAGGTCACCGTTCGGCAGTACCCGGAAGCCGCGCGGCTGGGCCACCACGTCGGAGTGGGCGGTCGCCCGGCCGAGTTCGCCGGTCTGTTCGGCCACCTCGACAGCGGTGATCGTGCCGCGGTTACGCTCCGAGCAGTAGAGCAGGCGTCCCGGACCATCAAGGTGCAGGTCGGCGCACCAGATCAGGTCTTCATCGCGCGGTTGCGCGCCGAACCTGCTGTGCGACAGACCCCGATCAGTGGGGATGCAGGTTGCCCAAGACGCCTTCTCGAGTACACCAGACACCGGATCACGCCGGTAGTGAAGGGCCTGGCCGGCATACTCGGTGCTGACATAGGCGGCAGTCGCGGATGAGTCGAGCACGATGTGCCGCGGCCCGGAGCCCGTCGGTGCCGCGACGGTGGGCGGGTCGAGCGGCGTCAGTTCGCCGCCGGGCGATAGCGCATACTGCGCGACCAGGTCTTCCCGCAGCGAGACGAAGTAGCAGAACGCGTCGTCCGGGCTCAGTTGGACGCTGTGCAGGTTGCCGTGGGCGATCGGATCGCCGATCGCGGTCAGCATGCCATCGACGCCGACCTGGAAGACCTCACCCAACCCTTGGTGGTAGGAAGCGCTCAACAGCAGCCCTCCGTGCGAGTTGAGCGCGAGGTAGGTGGGGCTGCCTTGCGTCGGGTATCTGCCGAGCGGCGTGAGTGCGCCGGACGCCCGGTCGAGTCGCAGCACCGTGACGCCGCGCGGGTTGTTGGTGCCCGCGAAGACCAGATCACGGTCTGCGTCGACCGCTAGCGGCATACCGAGCGCCCCGACATCGCTGCGACCGAGGGGTTCGAGCGCGTCATCGGTCAGTGTGAACGTGCTGATGGTGCCGTCCTTGGCATTGGCGACGAGCACGAGCGATGAGTCCATGACCCCAAGCCTAAGCCCCGAACGACGTCAGGACGCCCCGCCATCGGTGGCGGCGTTCGGTAGCCTCCCGGACCGGACCGCCGCGCACATCGCCGCGTGGTCCGACTCGGTTTGGTCGGCATAAGCCCGCGCAAACTGGACGAGGGCCTCGGCCGCCGCGTCCGATTTGCCGAGGTAGCCGGCGATCCGAGACGCGCCCGAGGTCCGGGCATGACTCTTGGCCAGCAGCAGACCCAGCACCCGCGCATAGTCGACCAGTGCACCCGCGTCGAGCCCGTCGATCACCACGGCACCTGACATGTTGCGGTACTGCCGGACGTAGACCTGGATCGCGGGTGCCCCGGACATCGTCGAGTTTGCCGAGAGTTGAGTGGCGATGCCCGGCGCCATGATCGGAGGCAGCGTCGCCCAACCGAGCAGCGGGTCACTGACGGTCTGCAGCGCCTGCTGGTATTCCACCACGCGCTGGCCCTGATGGGCGTGCCGTGCATGCGCGCCGTGGATGAACGGCGCGATCACCGAGCGACGTGCTTGCTTCAGCTGCAGGAAGAGGACGTCATCGGAGCTGGAGCCCACCAGCAGTGCCAGGAAGGCGCGCAAGCCGACCGACCCGACACCGACCACCTTGTGTGCGACGTCCATCAAGCAGTACGCGCCCACGACGCGGGCCCATTGCAGGCGCAGCGTCCCGAGGTAGTCGTCCAGCGCGACACCGACCTGGTCGAACCTGGCTGGTGCGACCTTCCTGGTCACCGGCAGGTTCTCCACGATCTGATACACACCCCCCTGGGATCGGGTCAGCTTCGGCAAAGCTCGGTCGGAGGTGCGCGTCCGGGCCTTGGCCGCCGCCCGCACCACCTCGTCGCGCAGGGAGGGTTCACTGACGGTCTCGTTCAGGTGTCCGAGGTCGACACGCACGAAGCTGCGGGCCAGCAGCGGAATCTCGGCCAACTGCGTCAACTCGTCTCGGTAGGCATTCACGCAGGCGGCGACCGCCTCGGAGCACTGCTCCTCCCTCATCTGGTTCTGCCGTCCGGCGACGTGGACACTGGCCACCAGCCGTCGCAGATCCCACTCCCAGAACCCCGGATGTGCCTCGTCGAAGTCATTCAAGTCGAGGACCAGTTCACCCTCAGGTGATCGGTAGAAGCCGAAGTTGCCGAGGTGGGCGTCCCCGCAGATGATTGCGACCATCCCGGTCGCCGGTAGGGACGCGCAGTCGTACGCACAGACGTTGGCTGCTCCACGCAGGAATCCGTAGGGTGATGCCGTCATCCTGGCCACCCGCAGTCCGATCAACCGGGGGATGCGTCCGACATGCGACTCGATCACCTGATCGACTGGGTCGGGCCGGTTGTCAGCGGGACGCCAGATACCCAGCGATGATCGCGGCACCTTGGTGCGCAGGGACTTCCCGTAGGCGCGGGACTCTGCACGGGACGGAATCGGTTCACGAACCGAGTGCATCCCCGTCGCATCCCGAATCGGCTCAGACATGGGGCCGATGATGCCATGGACCGACCAGGGACGAGCGCTCTTCAGGGAATTCCCTGATTGGTCACGGCGTTGTTGCCCGTAGACTTGCCCACGATACCCCGCGCACACGTGGGGCGAACCAGACCAGGAGGAAGCGCCGGTGCGCACCAACAACCCCGTTCTATCCAGGCCGGATGCCTTCACCCCCGCCAGTCAGCAGGGGTACCCGCAGGGCTTCCAGCCGGATGCCTACTACAACCCGCAGCAGCAGGGCTATGCGCCCGGGCAACCGCAGGACACCTTCAACCGGCAGTCGGCCATGGCGCCCCAGCAGGTCGAGGGTCGGATGACCATCGAGGACGTCATCACCAAGACCGCGATCCTGCTGCTGATTGTGGTGGCGACTGCCGGCGTCACCATGCTGTTGCTGCCGCTGCAGTTGCTGGCTCCGGTTGCGATCGTCGGATCGCTGGTCGCCTTGGTCACCGTCTGGATCGTCTCAGCCCGTCGCACCATCTCGGTGCCTGCCATCTTCGCCTACGCGGTGGTAGAGGGTGTGGTCATCGGCGCGTTCAGCAAGCTCTTCGAGTACATGTACCCGGGTATCGTCCTGCAGGCCGTCTTGGGTACGGTCGTGGCCGCTTTCGTGGTGCTCGGCGCTTACAAGTACCTCGGCGCGCGCGTGCGCGGTCGGGCGGCCCAGATCGTCGTCGTCTCGCTGATCGCCTACCTGATCGTCTCGCTGATCAATCTCGCGCTGCTGCTGTTCGGGGTGAACCTCGGCTGGGCGACCGTCGGGCCGCAAGCTGGACCGATCGCCTGGCTGGCAGCGGGTCTTGGGGTGGTACTGGCCGCGGCCAGCCTGCTGATGGACTTCGACGCCATCGAGCAGGGCATCCGGATCGGCGCCCCGGAGAGCGAGTCGTGGCGCGGTGCGTTCGGCCTGACCGTCACCCTGATTTGGCTCTACACCAATATCCTGCGGATCCTGAGTTTCTTCCGCAATTGAGGTCCGCGCCGCGCTAATGCATTTAGACGGACGTCAGGTGCCGGTCCAGCAACGACCGCGCACCTGACGTCCATTGCAGTGAACGCCAGTGCCGAAGCGAGACCCAACTCGCCGACATCGTCGTCCCACCGATGTCAAGCACCTGCGGGTGGGTCGGGTCGTCGCAGACTGCTGTGTAGATGATTCGCAGAGCTTGGAAGTCTTCCAGCACTCCGGTCGGGGCGCGTCCCACCCAATGATCGGACTGAACGTCGATGAGTCGGTTGATGCGGACGCGCTGCCCGGTCTCCTCCATGATCTCGCGTACCACGCCCTCGCTCGGCGTTTCGCCAACCTCCAGGCCGCCTCCCGGTAGCTGCCAGAGCCCGGGGATCGCCGTGCGGTCGGAGCACTGCGTGCCGAGCACGCCTCGCCGGGACCGGACGATGGCATAGGCTGCCACCCGCTGGTGGGGGACGGCTACCTCGTCCGGGCCGACCTTCAACTGGGGATCCAGACCGCGGGACTTGATCCGGGGGGGTCGCGAGCTCTGGCTGCGGGTTCGCACCTGGACGGTCAGCACGATCCCCTGTTCGTCCAGGTGGGTACTCAACATTCGGGTGAGCACCCAGCCTTCGCGCCACAGCAGCATGCGTGGGTCCTCACCGTGGCCGAGTGTCACATCAACAGAAGTGCCGACCCCAGGTGCCAGCACTCCCACGATTCGCATGGGTTCAATCATCCCACGTGCGGCAAGATCACGGCTCGGACAGCGGCTCCCCTGACAGGTCTGTGACCAGTTGGGAACTGCCGATCTGCACCACGATGCGCGGTGCAGTGGCCTTGGCGGGCTGCATGACCCGCAGCGAGACCGGAGTGGTCGGGTCCTCGCCGAGCAGTCCGGGTGCGGTGCGCAACAGCAGCGCCAGCACTTGGGGGTCGATCAGTCCGGCGTCGAACTGCTCGCCGCTGGGCGTCTCGCGGCGCTGCGCCAGGTACATCGGCTGGTTTGCCGGACGGATGCGCCGCTCGACGATGCCGGGGCTCGGGATGACATCCACCCAGACCTGAGCGGAGCCGTTGACACCTACCTCGACCACGAGCAAGCGATCCACCAGCGCATCGCTGATGCCGGTTGCGAGATTGTCGGCCAGTGTCAGATCGAGGCGTGGGACAGGGACGCCGTCCCGGTCGAAAAAGACGGTCGATGACTCGGGCGAGGTAGTCACGGTCATGTAGATTTCGCCGTGGTCGTACCCGATGATCTGCAGTTCCTGCCGGGTGCTCGAGCCCGAGATGGTCGCCGCGATCTGGAACAGCGTCTCGACATCGGACAGGTTGAACCGAAGCGGATCGAAGCTGGTGGACGCGACCAGGTCGGTACCGTCGTCGCTCGGCGAGATCTTGCCGGCTTCCCAGACCACCGAGCGAGGCCGGTCGCCCTCGTCCACATAGGTGAGTCGCGCTCTGGTGCGATCCAAGACCAGTCTGACTACGGGCTTGCCTTCCGCGGCCGCGACCAGTTGGGCGACGACCTGGCTGGCCCGGCCCTTGGTGAACAGGTCGTAGGCAACCGGCAGTTTCGTGGGTGTGGCGTTCGCAGGGGTGGTGTTGGAGACCGACGGGGTGGAAGTGGGAGACGGTGTGGTCGGGCTCGGGCTCGGGGTCTGGGCCGGGGCAGGCTGCCCGCATGCGACCAGCAGTATCACGAACCAGCCCACCAGAACCCGCAGCACCCGGGGTCGGTGCGCGTGCAACCGGTGGTTAGTCACCTGTTGAGCCTACCTTGTGTCGCTGCGGGCATGATTGACCGATGGAGAGCCTTGACTTCACTCGACGCGCTGACGAACTGGCTCCCGCGGTTCTGGGGTCGGTGCTGTGGCGTGGCCAGATCGGCCTGCGCCTGACCGAGGTGGAGGCCTACCTGGGGCCGGACGACCCGGCGTCGCATGCTTACCGCGGCCCGGGCGGTCGCGCGGCCACCATGTATGGGGAGCCGGGTCGGCTCTATGTCTACCTGAGCTACGGCGTCCATTTGGCCGTCAACCTGGTCTGCTCACCGGCCGGTCAGGCGTCCGCCCTGTTGTTGCGTGCCGGCGAAGTGGTTGCGGGTGAGGAACTGGCGCGGGCGCGCCGGGCATCGAAACGGCCTGGAGCAGCCGAACTGCCAACCGCCCGACTGGCCAGCGGTCCCGGCAATCTGGGCCGCGTCCTGGGCTTGACGAGGCAGGACGATGGGGCGCCGCTGGGGGACGAGTTCCTTCTGCAGCCAACCGGCGAGCCGGTGCAGGTTGCACACGGCCCGCGAGTCGGTATCTCGGTGGCTGCCGACTGGCCGCTGCGGTTCTGGATCATCGGGGACCCGACTGTCAGTCCGTATCGGCGCGGTCGCGCAACAATAGCTGGAATCCATCCCCAAGCCTGAGGGCGGCGCATTAATCTAACTGCAAACCCCGACCAGCGCTGGTCCGGGCATCCAGACAAATCGAATAAGTGAGGTCCCCATGGAACAGACAAGTGAGGCCACTGGCGAGACCGAAGTCGCAGCCGTCGTCGTTAGCCGGACCCTGCCCCACTCGGTGAAGACCGTCTGGGACGTCCTCATGACGAGCGACGGCTCCGAGGCCCTGCTGGGGCCGGGCGGACTACTGGGATCAAAGGGCACCTCCTGGCAGTCCCACGATGGACGCCAAGGCGTCATCCGCAGTTTCCATCCGTTGGAACAAATCCGATTCTCTTGGCGACTACGGGATTCGGCGCAGCCATCTCTGGTCGACGTCCGGCTCATCCCAGCGGGCGACGACGCGACGGAGGTGCAGATTGCACACTCCAAGCTGGCGCCGGGCGCCGACCGTGCATGGGTGAAGGATCGCTGGGAGGCGGCCCTCGACCGTATCGAGAGTGACTGCCTGTAGACCACGCTATGCCACCACCCACCAGCGGGGTCTAGGCTCTTCATCATGATGAAGTTCTCCAAGACCCTGCTGGTTGTGCTGGGCGTGGTGGCCTCACTCGCCTTCGTGGGCGTGATGATCTACGTCGTTATCCAGATCAACCAGCTCCACGCGGTGGCCATCGCCAACCGCAGCGCAGGGTTCGCGAACCCCCGGAACTGGACGTTGATCGGTGCCGGCCTCGGCTTCTCGGGAGGTCTTTTGCTGGGCATCGGCTTGGCGCTGCCGGAGAAGACGTTCAAGGCGCGCTACAAAGAGCTGCGCAGTGCTGAGGAGAATTTGGCGGCCAAGGAGGCCGGCTTCAACGGCGCGAGCGCGGTCAACACCACAGCAGCCACCGTTGACGATCATGTCACCGACCCCCGCCAAGAGCCTGAGACACGTTAGCCATTCACAGCTGCGTCAGCCTCCGTTCCGCACCCATCCGGACGGAAGGTTGACGCGAAGGCCCTCTTCGATCCTGTCTTGGAGGTCTTGCAGCCGGTCGCTGGCAGCACTATCGGCAGAGTCCGCGCCGGCCCGGTCGCTCTGCCCAGCCGCACTGTTTGCCGGCGCCGCGCTGGCGCTGGGTGTCGGCTCGGACGACGGCGGTTTCTGGGGGACTCCGTTGATGATCGGCTCCGGGGTGTAGCGGGGTCCGGTCGGCTCCGGTGAGGCGTAGCTGGTTGGCGCAGTTGGTGTCGCCTGTGCAACTTGATCGGTTCGGTCGGCAACTGCCTCGACCGGCGCCCGTCCAATGGCAATCGTCAAGCCCATCAGCGCCAGCACCAAGATCAGTGATCCTGCGATTGCGGCGCTCAAGAAGCCGCCGGTGCCCGGGCTCGCGTCTGGGCCAGGGCGACCCAGGAAACTGAGCACCGGCAGCCGGTCGCTGCGCTGCGCCCGATTGTCGCCACGATCGGCCATCTGGACACCCTCCTCGTTGAGCTGTTCGTGAAAGCTGAGAGTTCTCTGAGAATCAGCAGTTTGAATATACGTTCTCCAGGGCCTTCAGGTCCAGTCCTGTCGGCAGATGTGAATCCGGCCAAGCCGTGAGGTACGATGAGAGTATCGCTCAGCGAAACACATATTTCGTCGGAAGGGGTTCTTGATGGAGAATCGGCACGCGGTCAGCAAGCGGGAGGCCGCCGGGATGACGACAGAAGAATTGCGGACCAACTTCCTCGTCCCAGACCTCTTCAACGACGGTCAGGTCACTTTGGTGCACAGCCACCAGGACCGAGTGATCGTCGGCGGTGCGGTGC
>CALMKG010000489.1 GCA_937867175.1 uncultured Propionibacterium sp.
TGTCACCAATCGGGTTCACACCGACGAACTCGGTGGCGCTGGGGCGACCGCCGCCCGCCTTGGGCGCAGGATCTGCACCCATCTTCTTCATGACTTCAGCCATGACCTTGTCAACCAAATCTTGCGACATTTTGGGCCTACTTCGCGTTGTTGGGGAACGGTCGAGATCACGAGGTCGTGAGTGAACAGTGAAGAAGGTGCTGCTGGTCGGTGGAGTCGGTGCCGGGAAGTCAACCTTCCGGCAGCGGTTGCTCGCGGAGCCCATCGAGTACGCCAAGACGCAGGCCCTGGAACTGTTCGGCCAGGTTGTCGATTCCCCGGGCGAGTACTGGGAGGGGGGACGCTTCTGGCACGCCCTGCAGACGACTTCTTGTGATGTCGATGTCGTCGCGCTGCTGCTGGATCCAACGACGACCGCCCGAATCCCGGCCGGCTTCGCGTCCTGTTTGAGTTGCCCGGTCATCGGGGTGGTGACCAAGTCGGCGCTGGCCACCCCACGGCAACTTGAGACCGCGCGCGCCAGGTTGTCGCAAGAAGGCATCGACTCGGTGCTGGTGGTTGATTCGGTCAGCGGTGAGGGCTTCGAATCGGTCCGGGAGGTCTTGTGTCTGGAATAGTCAGGCTTGAGTCGAGCGCCGAGGGCCTCGACCTGAGATGTCTGGTCGACATCGCTGAGCTGCAGCGGATTCAAGACGATTTCGCCGCCGACACCGGGCTGGGCATGATAACCGTCGATGCGATGGGCACCCCGGTGACAACCGCCTCGAAGTTCAGTGCCCTGTGCCAGTTCCTGCGCCGCGATCCCGACATTGCCCGTCGGTGCATGCTCTGTGATGCCCACGGCGGTCTGCAGTCGGCGATTGAGGGCCGGCCGTTCGTCTACCAATGCCACGTCGGGCTCGTCGACTTCTCCGTGTCGATCATGGCTGGTCAGGACTATCTAGGTGCGATTCTGTGCGGTCAGGTGCTGCTGCGACGCGATCAGGAGAAACTGCAGCGGCTGCTGACGATGCCCAACGGCATTGCCCGGCTGGACGAGTTCCCCACGCTGTTCGACGAAGTCAACGTCGTCGACTTGGAGAAGCTCCAAACGGCGGCTGATGCAGTGGTCAAACTGACCAATCAGGCACTGGGGCGACGTTCGCTGGGCGCGCCGGCGGTTGCCGGCCCCTATTTCGGCCGATTGCGTCCATCGCCGCACCCGGCGACCGACCACCCGATGGCGCCGCTGCTCGCCGGGGCGTCCAAACCGCTGCCGCTCATCCCGATGGTCCCGCAAGAACCGCCGCGACTGGACGCCCGCGTCATCGCGCTGAACCTCCGGCGGCGGAACTTAGCCAGGAACCTGGAGGCGCTCAGCTACTACCTGGACGGTCTGTTGCCTCGGTGGAGCCTGAAGATCAAGCCCAGCCAGCTCGCTGAGTTCGAGGACATCATGATCGGGCTGGCCACCGGTGAGGGCGTCCAGCACGGTCGTGAGATCTCGCAGGTGGTGATCCGGCACCGCACGCAGCGTCGTTCGCCGATGAACCGCTACGAGTGCCAGGCCTATTGCGAGCGGCTGCTGGTTCGGCTGCACCATCTGCTGGAGCCAGAGTTGAGCGTGCAGGACCGCACCATCGACACACTGCTCAACGAGATAGAGAAGGACCCCACCAGTTATCTGACCGTTGCCCGGGCAGCCGGGTACCTCAACTTGTCCGAATCGCATTTCTCGCGCAAGTTCCGGGAAGCCAAAGACACCAGCTTCATCCAATACGTCACCAACAAGCGACTGGAGCGTGCCAAGACGATGCTGGTCCACACTGACAAGCCGATACTGCGTATCGCAGCAGCTTTGGGCTTCCAGCCCGTCAACTACTTCACCCGTACTTTCAAGAAGCATGTCG
Source organism: uncultured Propionibacterium sp. (assembly GCA_937867175.1). Taxonomy (GTDB): domain Bacteria; phylum Actinomycetota; class Actinomycetes; order Propionibacteriales; family Propionibacteriaceae; genus Brooklawnia. The sequence goes on from CALMKG010000489.1 coordinate 1,890, forward strand.
GCGTCACGCCCAGCGCGTATCGGAGCCAGCATTGCGAGGAGGAGCAATCGTGATCGAATTCCGTTTGGGTACCCATGTGCGGCTGGGAGCCGAGGCATTGACGGTGCTGGACCAGTTCGCTGATCGGCGGGTGCTGGTCGTCACCGACGGGTTCTTGTCGACCACCGACGTCTTCGCCGAAGTCGTCCGTCGTTTGGGTGACCCGGTCGTCTACTCCGAAGTCATCCCGAATCCCACGATCGAGGCCGTCGGTCAGGGCGTGACGGCCTATCTGATGGCGCGACCGCAGGTCGTGGTCGCCTATGGCGGGGGTTCGGTCATCGACACGGCCAAGGCCATGCACAAGGCGGCACTCGACGTCGGCATGGGCGCTGAGCAAGGGCTGGTGGCGATCCCGACCACCAGCGGTTCGGGATCGGAGGTCACCTCATATGCGGTGATCACCGACGAGAAGACCCATGCCAAGATTCCGATCGTCTCGCCCGACATGGTGGCCCGATTGGCGATTCTCGATCCGAAGGCAGTGCGGAGCGTGCCGCCGAAGATCACCGCAGACTCCGGCATGGACGTCCTCACCCACGCGGTGGAGGCCTATGTGGCCCGGTTGGCCTGCGATTTCTCCGACGCCTTCGCCGAGAAGGCCGTCCAGTTGGTCTTTGCGAATCTGGAGCGCTGTTTCACCAACGGTGACGACATGGACGCCCGCTCACACATGCACAACGCATCCTGCATGGCGGCGATGGCCTTCGACAACGTCGGGCTCGGCATCACGCACTCGCTGGCTCACGCACTGGGTGGGCGCTACCCGATTGCGCACGGGCGGTTGAATGCGATCCTGCTGCCGCACGTGATCCGCTACAACGCCGCACACGGCGAGCCCGCAGCGGCGCGGTACGCGAGGTTGGGCGGGCTGATATCACCTGCTGCGCA
>CALMKG010000490.1 GCA_937867175.1 uncultured Propionibacterium sp.
TCGCCGGCTTGGCGACCCTCGGTGTCGCTTGCGTTTCCGGCATCTCGACCCATCCTGATTGGGACCACCTGCTGTGGCATGTGGGATTGGGAGACGTCCCGCGGTACGCCTCAGGGCGTGCGGTCGCCTGGCTGAACGCCGAACGCCTGGCAGCTGCGAGGGCCGAGGCCGCCCCGGACGCACCGGGTGCCGATCTCGAACTGCTTGGCCGGGTGGTGCCATTGCCCAATGAGCAGTTGCTCGAGTGGGCCGGGCCGACGCTGCAACTGGTGGTGCATGATGCGCATGCACCCGGCCATCTGGGGGTGGTCGTACCCACCGACGGTGTGCTGGTGGCCGGCGACATGCTGTCCGACACAGAGGAGCCGCTGCTCGACTTCAGTGCGAATGATCCGGTCGGCGACTACCTACGCGGTCTGGACGCGCTGGAGCGGGCAGCCGCGGGATGCGAGGTGGTCGTCCCTGGTCACGGCAGGGTGGCCCGAGGTGCCGAGATCGCGGCCCGCATCCGCAGGGACCGGACGCTGTTGTCTTGATGGACCCGTTCCGCACCGCGATCCACAGCCCAGATTCTGAGTATGCCCTGATCAAGCACTAAAGCTTGTCGAACATTGTGCATTACAAATCCGTAACGATTTGCAAAATCGGCTGCGCGGCTATGATGGGTATCGAGAGGAGGTGACTGACATGGCCCCCACACTGACCCCATCACGCGAGCGCCACGGAGTTGGGTACGCCTACGACGACCTTCGGGGTACTCCGACACGCCGTTCCGCGACTCCACGTGAATGGAACCACGGCTCCACATACGAGGTCTACCGAGGCACGATTGCAGGTTTCAATGGCCTGCGGATCGTCCAGCGCTGGCGCTGTGGCGATGCTGAGACGACGAACTGGGATTGCCTGCTTACCAATGGCGTCCTGTTGTACCGCATCGCTCCCGAACACATCATCACCAGGAGCAAGACCGCGCTGCTTTGCGACTGCTGCCTGCGATGGGCCGCCGGGGCTGACGACTTCGATTGCCAGTATTTCCAGTGCCACGGCGAAGCCGACCATCCCGATGGGTTGTGCGGCGACATCGGCAGGGGCGTGACACCGATCTACGATGGTGTCCAAGTCGCTTCGATGCGCGCCCTCGATGCCTTGCGTAACCGCTGCGACGGCTGCGGAGGTTACGTGGCCGACGAAGCCATGCTGTACGAGGTCGCCAGCAACTGACCGGGGCGGTGACCACCGGGCGTCACGCGGACGCCGAGCATTGCACGCCGGTGGAATGTAGCGGACAGTACCCGTTCGGGTGCCGAACAAGATACTGCTGGTGGTATTCCTCGGCATACCAGAACGGCCAGGCGTCCGCGGGCTCGATCTCGGTGGTCAAGGCCCCGTAACCCGCACCGGCGAAGGCCCGCTCAGCGTCCGCTCGGACGCGGCGGGCCGTTTCGCTTTGTGTTCGGTCAACCGGGAAGAGCGCCGATCGGTACTGGGTGCCGACATCGTTTCCCTGCCGGTAGCCCTGCGTTGGGTCGTGCGCCTCGAAGAACTGCCGGACGAGTCGTTCGTAGCTCGTCCGGTCCGGGTCGAAGCAGACCCGGACCGTTTCGGCGTGTCCGGTTCGTCCGGAGCAAACCTCTTCATAGGTCGGGTTCGGGGTGAAACCGCCCTGATAGCCGACGGCAGTGTTGGTCACCCCGGCAGTGCCCCAGAACATCTTCTCCTCGCCCCAGAAACACCCAAGTGCGAAGTAGGCCAGCTGCGAACCGTCCGGCAGCGCGTCCACCGGGATGCCGAAGACCAGATGCTCGGGCGCCACCGCTGCGAGCACCGAGGTCGCACGTCCGGGCAGCGCATCATCACGACGCACCATGGCCGGTGTCGGGCGGAAGAAGAATCCCATGGGTTCCCAGATTACCGACGGCTCGGCCTAGATTGAAGGGATGGAACTACCCTCCAACCTTGAGGCCTTGGCCAGGTTGATCGGCAGTTGGTCCGGACCGGGCGAGGGCGCCTATCCGACCAGCCGGTCCTTCTCGTACCAGGAGACGATCACCTTCACCTGCAACGGCAAACCCTTCCTCGAGTACGTTCAACGCACCAAGTCACCCGACGGCCAGCCGATGCACACCGAGACCGGCTACCTGCGGCACAGTGGCGACGGGCACGTTGAGTTCGTGCTCGCTCAACCCACCGGCCAGGTCGAGATCGGTGAGGGAGACCTCACCGCCGCCGACGACGGCTTCGACATCGAACTGCGCGCCCGTGTCCTTTCCACGTCCACTGCGAAGGACGTCACCGCTAGCCGCCGGGTCTATCGGCTGCGCGGTGACCGGTTGGAGACCCGCTTCGAGATGGCGGCGGTCGGCCAGCCGATGACGCAGCACCTGGCGTCGAAGCTGGTGCGCTCGGGCTA
>CALMKG010000491.1 GCA_937867175.1 uncultured Propionibacterium sp.
GGCGCGCCGGTCATCACCGAACGCCCCAACCTCGGGCACCGCCACGTTCCGGGCAGATCACCGTGGGCGGGTTACGACCTCTCCCACACCGCTGTCGACCCCAACCGGGTGATCGCCACCACCACGAAGGTCACCAAGCGGGCCGCTCCGGGTCGCCGCACACGGCCGGCCCGCGAGGCCGGGCGGGCACCCGCCTCCTCGACCGGTCTCGGCATCGGCGACTGAACGAACAAGCTCGGGACGCCGGGAGCACCTGTCCAGCGCAACCACCCATCGCGCTGAATCAGGAGACCCTCATGCTCAACCTCACCGATCCGCTCACGTCCCTGTCTGCTCTCTCGAGTGGCGTCGTCGCGGTACTGCCCGCCGACATCGACATCTCGCCGAACTCCAACGGGCTACCCGGAATCGGGCAGCTCCGCACCATCGTCGGAGCCTCGATGACGGTCGGGCTCATCCTGGCTGTGCTCGCGCTCATCATCTCCGCGATCGTCTGGGCGCTCGGAGCCAACAGCAGCAACCCGCACTTGGCCGGGCGCGGCAAGACCGGCGTCCTGATCGCCCTGGGGGCAGCGATCATCACCGGCGCCAGCGTGGCGCTCGTGAACTTCTTCTGGAACGTCGGCCAAGCGGTCTGACCCGCCCACCGAGTGACGTTGAGGAGAGGACACGACGATGGTCGACGTATGCGACGTACCCGTCATCTCCGGGGTCTGCGACGCAGCCGGTGATGCCGCAGCCAGCCTGGTGACCGCACCCTTCGACTGGCTGGCACAAGCGATGGGTGGTGCAGCCGCGTGGATGTTCGAGTCGATGTGGAAGGTCTTCGACTCCACCACGATGGTCGACGTCACCAGCGCGCAGTACGTGCGGGTCTACAACATCTTGTTCGGCATCGCCGCGGTCGTCATGATCGGCTTCTTCATGCTCCAGGTCATCGGCGGCATGGTCCGCCGCGAGCCCGCCGCCCTGTCGCGGGCCCTCCTCGGACTGGCAAAGTCCATCCTCGGGTCGTTCGTCGTGCTCGCTCTCCTAGCGACCGCCTTGGAGATCACCGACCAGATCTGCGTCGGCATCGTCCACGCGGCCGGCACCAACATGGAGGACATGGGCGATCGGATCGCCCTCTTGGCGGGTGGACTGGCGACCCTCAACATCGCTGCTCCTGGCGCGGGCGCGGTCATCACCATCTTCATCGCCGGCCTTGCCATCGGCGGAGCGGTGATCGTGTGGATCAGCCTGCTCATCCGCAAGGCCCTCCTCTTGATAGCCATTGTGTTCGCACCCGTCGCGCTGGCGGGCGCGACCTGGGACCACACCCGCGGTTGGGTCAGCAAGTGGGCCTCCTTCGTCATCGCCCTCATCGTGTCCAAAGTCGTCGTGGTGGTGATCTTCCTCCTCGCCACCGCCCAGGTGTCCGCACCCATCGACGCCGATCTGAAGTCGGTCAGTGAGCCCATCGCCGGGGTCGTGCTCATGCTGATCGCAGCGTTCGCGCCCTACATGGCCTACAAGGCGATCTCGTTCATGGGCTTCGACATGTACCACTCGATGAGCATGGAGCAGGAAGCCAAGGCAGCACTCAACCGCCCGCTTCCGATCCCGACCACCCGGCGCGGCGGGCAAGAGCCCAAGAAGGTGCTCGACGGAAGCCACGGCAGCGGAGGCTCTGGTGCCTCCGGTCCCGCACCAACGCCTTCAACCTCTCCGTCGGGCGGTGCCGGGGCCGGCGGCGAGGCCGCTGGAGGCGGATCGTCTGCCGGAGGAGCCAGCGCGGCAAGTGGGGCCGCTGGTGGCGTCTTGGCTGGGGCCGTCGTGGCGAAGGAAGCCTCTACCGCCGGGCCTCGTGTCGGCTCCAAGGTGGGGGCAAGCGCCGAAAGCCACGCAGACGGTGCAAGTCAGACCAGCCAGCCTCACCCGCAGGGCGCTGGGAATCCGCCGCCGCCTGCACCGATGGTTCCCCACGTTGCTGATCCGACACCTGCGGCTCGGCCACGGGGTGAGAAGCGATGACTACGACGGGACGGGGAACCGATGCCGGTCTGACGCCGGTGAAGTTCTCCCGGCTGTCTAGGCGTGGCGTTCTGCTCGGGCTGTCCGGCTCCCAGCTCGTCGTCGTCGGCTTCGGTGCGGTCGCGCTGGTGTTCTCGCTCTACCTCGGGGGCGGAATCATCCTCGCCTACACCGCACCCATCTTGATCGTGTGCACCGCGCTGGCATGGGTCGGCGTTGGCGGGCGCAAGCTCGTGGAGTGGCTGCCGATCCTGCTCCGCTGGGTATGGCGCTCCAGCGGCGGGCAACTCGTCTACCGCCGCCGTGTCCTCAAGCCCCGCCCGGCAGGAGTGCTCGCCCTGCCCGGCGACGCAGCCAGCCTGCGGCAATGGGTCGACGCCGAGACCGGCGCGGTCATGGTCCACGACCCACACGCCGCGACCCTGACCGCACTCGTCTCGGTCACCCATCCGGCCTTCGTCCTTCTCGACCCGATCGAGCAGGAACGGCGCGTGACCAGTTGGTCCCGAGTGCTGGCCACCGCCTGCCGCTCGGGTCGGATCGCGTCCATGCAGATGATGGAGCGGACCCTGCCCGACTCCGGCAAGGGACTGGCCGAGTGGTGGCACCGCCACGGCCAGCAGGACGGCTCGTGGGCGGCGACCACCTACGGCGAGCTGATCGACCGCGCCGGACCCGCTGGCGAGCGCCACGCCAGCACCGTCTCCATCGCGCTGGACATGAAGACCGCCTCGCGCGCGATCCGTGCCGCCGGTGGCGGGATGCGTGGTGCCGCCGCCGTGCTGCGCCAAGAGATGACCACCATCACCGCCGCCCTTCGGGCCGCTGACCTCGCCCCCTCGACGTGGCTGGAGCCCGGCGACCTCGCCGTCATCCTCCGCTCGGCCTACGACCCCCAGGTCGCAGCAACCTTGGAGCGCCACGGAGACCTCGGCCGCGACCTCGCCACCGCAGGCCCCGTCGCGGTCACCGAGACCTGGAGCCACCTACGCAGCGACTCAGCCCACCACTGCGTGCTGTGGATCAGCGAATGGCCCCGCTCGCTGGTCTACCCCGGCTTCCTCTCCTCGGTCCTGCTCTCCTCCGGCGTACGCCGCACCTTCACGCTGCTCTACACCCCGATGCGTGCCGATCACGCTGCGCGCGACATTCGCAAGCGAAAGACCGAGCACGTCTCTGACGCGGCGCAGCGGCAGCGGATGGGCCAGATTGAGGACGCCCAGCAAGACGCCGAATACCATGACGTACTCCGTCAGGAAGCCGACCTCACCGCCGGCCACGGGGTACTCCGCGCGACCGGCTTCCTCACCGTCAGCGCCACTACCCCCGACGAGCTGGAGCAGGCCGTGGCGGCCATCGAGCAGGCGGCCATCCAGGCCTCCTGCGAGACCCGGCGTCTCTGGGGTCAGCAGGCCCAGGCGTTCGCCACGGCAGCACTCCCGCTGTGCCGTTCCGTATAGGTTCAGTCGCTTCCGAGAGAGGACATGTGCCCTCTGACTCGGTTGGCGAAGGCAGGACAGCCGGCACGTTCCAGCGCAGTCACGACGTCAATGGCGTTGGGCTTGGAAGTCCAGTAGGCGTGCTGCTCGGTAGCGACGTCGCTCACGACCGTGGGAGCCACATCGTCCACCAGCACGAAGAACGAGTCGCAGGTATGGATCTCGTATGGAAGTTGCTCGATCTCTTCGTCGGGGAGGTCAGTGAACCCCGAGTCGTCGGTGAGCAGGATGCGGGCTCCAGAAGCGACGGCGGCGGCGTGGACATGAGCATCGTCTGGGTCGTCCCCTTGATACGAGCCGTCAATCTGGAAGTCGGTGATCCGGTCGTCGATGTTCGCCACGATTCGATCATGAATCCCTGCGATGAATCGACCGGGCCTGTCGGGGTTGTCGCGGCGAAGTCGGTAGAGCACTTCGGCGATGATGTCCTCAGTCGCGTAGACGGTGAACATGGCCGCGTCCGAACGGAGCTTCAGCAGGAAGAGCCAATCGCGCAGCGTGCGTGAGTAGAGCACGTTCGCGTCGACCAAAACACCGAGAGCCACCCCTTGAGGCTACCGGTGGCGGCGTTCAGGACTGTTCGAGCTCGTCTTCAAGGCGACGCAGTTCATCGAAGGCGACGCGTTGCTTGGTGAGGCGATCACGCTTGACGGCCAGCACGTCGGCCGTCTTCAGCCGGTGGTGCGCGCCGACCTTGTGCGCGGCGATCTCGCCGTCGCGGATCATCCGCATCAGCGTGGGTCGTGAGATGCCGAGTTGCTCGGCGGCGACGGTGGTGGTCAGTTCCTCCGGCAGTGACCCGACCGTGACGGTCCCCCCGGCTGCCACCGCGTCGAGGACTAGAGCGATGATCCGAGCCAGCTCGGCTGGGACAGACTCGGTGGTCCCAGCCGGTGCGGCGACAGAGAGCCGCTCCGCGTGACCTTCGAGACGTCCGAGCACGTCGTGGGCCTGGCGGCGCTCCAAGGAGTGCGCGAGAACCACGGTGCGCTCTGGGGCATTGAGTGTCATCGTCTCATCTCCATCGTTCTCGTGAACACCTATAACTGTAGGGCTGTTCACTCGCAAGTGCAAGTTGACTTTCGGGAGCCTCGGCCCACCTCCTCATCGACCGCACATTGTCGAGAGGCAGGAGACGCAATGCCGACCTTCGAGGATGCCGTTGCTGACGCCGCTGAGGCGCAGCAGGCGATGAGGGGACTTGCACACGCCATGCAGGGCATGAGCGATCCGAGTCAGGGCTACCCGGTGCTGGGGTCGCTGACGTGGGGCTTGGCTTCGCTGGAGTTCGCGCTGAGTCAACTCGCGCGCTTCTACGAGACGACAGCCAGCGAACAGGGCGAGGTCCGCGGCGACCGGGACGCAGGCCGTGCGTCGGCCCAGCGCGTGGCGGAGCATCTGCGGGCCTCCAGCGAACTCGTCGCGCGCGCCGTGGAGTCGGTGACCTACGCCCACAACGCCGACTCGGAGATTGCCTATACCCCACCTACCGTCGCACGCGCACCGCGTCGCACCGCGAGAGCGACCCGGACCAACCATGTTGCACCAGCCACCACGAGCGCGCCGGTCCGCACGGTTGAGGTGAACGGACCATGGCTGTGAGCCCGCAGGGCGGCGAGCGGCTGCACAGTGCGGTCTTGGTCTCCCCTCGTCGGGAGAAGCGCCGTGACCGCCGGGCTCGCCGGGCGTCGGCGAAGTCGCTGATGACGGCCGACCGTGAGGCCCGCAAGGCGATGGCCAGGCAGAAGGCTGACGACCTGGCGGCGGAGCGCCGCGCGATCGTAGTCCTGCCCAAGTCTGGGGAGCCGGGGCCGGCGGTCCTGCGGACCTCGGGGCGGCTACGGCTGCCACGTCATCAGGACACCTCGGCGACCTGGGGCGGGGCTTATCCGTTCGTCGCCGAGGGCGGACTCGGGTCCGACGGGGTGTTCGTCGGGCAAGACCTCTACAGCGGTGCTTCGTTCGTCTACGACCCGTGGGTCCTCTACCGCAACGGACTCATCACGGCCCCGAACGTGGTGGTTGCCGGGATCGTCGGCTCAGGCAAGTCGTCACTGGCCAAGAGCCTCTACACCCGGTCGCTGCCGTTCGGCAGGCGGGTCTATGTGGCAGGCGACCCGAAGGGCGAGCACACGGCCGTCGCACGAGCAGTCGGCGGGATGGCGATAGAACTCGGTCACGGAATGCCCGCGCGACTCAACCCACTCGATGAGGGGTATCGGCCGTCGGGGCTCGATGATGTGGAGTGGACAGCGCAGGTCACGGCACGTCGCCGCGACCTGATCGGCGCGTTGACCGAGACCGTGCTGGACCGTCGCCTGACACCGTTGGAGCACACCGCCGTCGACGTCGCCCTGACAAGCACCGTCCGTGCAGCGGAGATTCCGCTGCTGCCGATGGTGGTTGAGCGGCTGCTCAGCCCCGATGCCCGGGACGACGCGGAGGGACGGTTGGCTGAGGATGGTCGCCTTGTCGGGCACGCGCTGCGTCGCCTCGTTGGCGGGGACCTGGCGGGCTTGTTCGACGGTCCGTCGACGGTGCGGTTCGACCCGACGTTGCCGATGATCTCGCTGGACCTGTCGCGGGTGACTGAGAACGCCACGCTGATCTCGGTGCTGATGACCTGCGCGTCGGCGTGGATGGAGTCCGCGCTGCTGGACCCGGCGGGCGGTCAGCGGTGGGTGGTCTACGACGAAGCGTGGAGGCTGATGTCGCACCCGTCGTTGCTTCGGCGGATGGATGCGCATTGGCGGTTGGCGAGGCACTACGGCATCGCCAACATGTTGATCTTCCACAAGTTGAGCGACCTCGACACTGTGGGCGACCAAGGGTCGGCGATGCGGGCGCTCGCGTCCTCGCTGCTGGCGAACGCGGAGACACGGATCATCTATCGCCAAGAGTCCGACCAGTTGGGCGCGACCGCTGATGCGCTTGGCCTGACCGGAACTGAGCGGCAACTGCTGCCGACGCTGGGTACCGGCCAGGGCTTGTGGCGGATCAAGGATCGCTCCTTCGTCTGCCAGCATCAGCTCCATCCTGCCGAGTTGGAGTTGTTCGACACGACGGCCCGGATGCGATGAGCACGGACCGAACCCCGGATCTGCGGGTGCTGTCATACGGGGGCGGCACGCAGTCAGCGGCTCTTGCTCTCATGTCGGCGGCCGGGCAACTGCCCCGGCTGGATGCTGTCGTGTTCGCCGACACCGAGGGAGAGCTGCCGGAGACTTACGCCTACGCCGAGTACGTCCAAGGCCACCTCGACCGAGCAGGTATCCCGTTCGTGCGAGTGTCGGCTGGATCGTTGGAGGATGCGCTGCTGTCGCCGGTGCGGACGACCAGCAACCCCACCCCTCCGGCACATGTCCTCAACCCGGACGGGAGCGCGGGGAAGGTGCTCGGGTATCGCTGCTCCTACGACTTCAAGCGCAGGATCGTGACCCGCGAGGTCAAGCGCCTCGCCAATGAACGGGGCGGTGGGCGCGGTGCGTGGAAACGGATGCGGGTCGAACAGTGGCTGGGGTTCTCCGTCGATGAGATCGCCCGGTGCAAGGAGTCCACCGAGTGCCGGTGCGGACACTCACGGCTCCGAGTACCACTCCGTGGAAGTGACGGCACTGAGGTCGTTGGGGGTCACCGCCCTGAGTGCGACCGCTGTGGCTGCACTGGTCTTGACCCGTGGCAGGTCAACGTGTGGCCGCTCATCAAGGACTTCGGCTTGGCGTTCCGCCGGAGCGACACGATCCGCTGGTTCGCCGACAACGGGCACCCCACACCACCCAGGAGCGCGTGCTGGTTCTGCCCCAACTCACGCAACATCCGGTGGGCGGCATTGAAAGACCAGCATCCTGACCTGTGGGAGCGCGCCTGCGAGCTCGATGAGCACATCCGCAACGGCGGCGCCTTCAACGCACGCGGCGGGGCACCTTTCGCCGGCCAGATGTTCCTGCACGCCGCCCGCATCCCCTTGAGGCAGGTCGACCTGCGCTCAGAAACAGAGCGTCAGATCGCCGCCGGCCAAGGAACGCTCTTCGACGAAGCCGCCCTGACCGTCGACTGCATCGGAGGGGCCTGCTTCACCTGACGCCCGCGCGACTGCCGTCGGTTCCTCCATTTCGGGTGCTGGTCGCGCACCTGACGTTCGGAACCAACCGAACGTCAGGAGGGCACGATGGCGACGAGGACGCGGCTGAGCCGAGCGGAGCAGGACGCGAAGCTGGAAGCCCTGCACGAGCGGCTGACTGAGGCAGTCAGCGGGCTCGTCTCGGGTGAGGACTGGAAACGAGCCATCGAGTTTGCGGCGAGGTTCCGCTCACGCTCAGCTGGCAACGACGGGTTATTCGAACCGGCTGAATGGGTCGTGCTGTTGG
>CALMKG010000492.1 GCA_937867175.1 uncultured Propionibacterium sp.
ACGAGCTGATTGCGGGTGGCGGGATCAGCTGGTGATGGGCAGCACGCCGGGCGCCATGATGGCGGTGCCCAAGATCAGCGCTGCCACCGTGCCGCCCAGCCAAAGGACGATCCAGACCATCCGGGGTATGCGGGTGAGCCGGGCCAGCTGCGCTGCGTCCGATCCCGAAGCCGTCCGGCGCGAGGTGAGCGCCAACTCGAGTACCGGTCGGGGCCCGGCCAGCAGCAGAAGCCACGCCAGCCCATACGCAAGCCACCCCACGAATGTCACCGGAACGTACCAGGCCGCCAGACCCAACGCCGCGCCGAGCCCCAGCACGACCAGCGCCCCGTGCATGTTGCGGATCTTCAACAGCATCAACGCCAACGCCACCACGAGCAGCAATACCATCGCCACTGCGAAGCCAGCCCCCGCGACGAACGCGGCCGTCAGCCCGACCAGTGAGGCGGCGGGATAGCCGGCGAACAACGTGACCACCATGCCCGCACCTTTCGGCGCACCCCGAGACACGGTCAGACCCGAGGTGTCCGAGTGCAACCTGATTCCTTCCAGGGAACGACCGGTCACAGTGGCGGCGACTGCGTGTCCAGCCTCGTGGCAGACGGTGACCAGCATGCGCACCAGCGGCCACGCCAAGATCACGCTGGCCAGGGCGGCGAACCCGATCAGTGTCAGGACAGAGGTGTCCGGTGTCGGGGTCGTTGACGAGACGCGGCGCCACAGAACCTCATACCAGGACATGGAGCCAGTCTCCCAGCCCCGCCAAGCATGCTGCCCAGACGACATCCGGCTCATGGTGGTGATCCAGGGACGTGCCGGGCGCCGGCAATCTCAACGCATAGTATGATTCGATGACAATTGTCATCGCGCCCGTCTGTTGTTGCAATCTCTTGGGAGACCAGTGTCATGGCCGAAACAAGGACTATGAAATGCCCGAACTGTGGCGGAGCGATTGTTTTTGACCCCGGCGCAAGCCAAGTACGCTGCGGATACTGCGGCAAGGTCTTTGCTCCCGAAGAACTGCTGAGACTTTCGCAGACAGCATTCGGCGCCGGGGAAGCCGGGACCGCGACACCGATCGAAGAACCGACGTACGGCTATAACTGCAACAATTGCGGAGCAAGCGTCTGGACCGACGACACCACGCTGGCCACCTATTGCTTCTACTGCCACAGCCCCGTTATCGTCGCGCCCAGGATGACTCAGGATTTCGCGCCTGACGGACTGATTCCTTTTCGGGTGGACAAAGATGAAGTTGCTAGTGCCTTCGCAAAATGGTCGAGGTCGAGGCGGTTCACCCCGCGCGACTTCGGTACCAAAGAACATCTAGAGCAACTCAATGGTGTCTATCTACCTTTCTGGCGAGCGGACGGCAGCGCGAAGTATCGTGTCAAAGGTGAGGGAATCAATTCCTCCCAAAGTGTGATGGGAGAGTACGTCACCACCACCTCAGAAATCTACGATATTTATCGCGAGGGCGTTCTCGAAGCCAACGACATCACTTCCTTGGCGAACGACAAGGCTGCCGAACAGTTGGTTGTCGGCGCCAAACCCTTTGCCAAGGGGGTAATCATGCCCTTCAGCCCGGCCTATTTGCAGGGATTCTTCGCCGAGCGGAACAACATCACCAGAGAACAGGCGGCAGAGGCCTTCGTCCGCAAGATACAATCGGATGCCGACGAGGTCGTCGATAATAGCGTTGAAGGGCATTATGACAGCACTTCCACCAAAACGGAATATCTGCCGGTAGAGCTTCTGAATTGGCGACTGCTGCTGCATCCCTTCTGGCTGTTGACCTACCGTATGAATGACACAACATTCCTCTATTGCATGAACGGGGAGACGGGAGAGTCCTTCGGTGAGCTGCCTGTCAGTAAGGGTCGTCTCTTGTCGGCGACCCTCCTGCTGGGACTCGCGGCCGCGGCAGCACTGCTGTTGGTGGGGTACTTGATATGACACAGGAGAATTGGGAAGGCGGCAGCATACGCTCTTCCGATCGGGAAAAGAACGTCGTCTCCACCTTCAAAGACAGAATCCCTGTTGTCGACAGGGCGAGATGGGTCACCATCCTGGCGATAGGTCTGGCAGTCCTGCTCGCCGCGTGGGTTGTTCTGCCGGTGTCCGGTCATCCCCTGACGCCCAGACCTGTGGACGAGAATTACAGTGCGAATGCGGACTTGAAGGCAAAGGAACCCTTCGTTGCGAAATCTCATGACGAAGCAGGCGCCGCTGCTCGAAGAGAGGAAGCACGTGATGTTGCCGGCAAGGAGAGAGATCCCCTGGTGGTTGACCAGGCCGACTTGTTCTCTGTGGCAGATGAGGAGGCTCTGGCCCGAAGAGCCGCTGAGATTTCGGCTCGGTACAACATCAATCTGGTCGTGGTGACTGCTGATTCCGCCCGGTTGTCCGAAGATGAGAGGGACAAATCGGCGAGCATCTGGGCCCGCGACTATGCGGATGATTTCTTCGATTACCACCAGTACGGTGACGATGGCGTCCTGATGCTGATATCGCTCGATCCCCGTCAGGTCTGGATTTCCACCGCAGGTGTTGCGATGCCCCTGTTCTCGGATGCAAGAATTGAGCACATGCTGGACGAGATCTTCAGGTATGCCGATATGTCCGGTGGGGATTATGCCATGGCTCCCTATATTTTCCTCGATCATGTCGAACTCAATCTGGAGCAGGGCTGGGATGAAGGCGGTACCAGTGGTACTGCCAGACTGCTGACCAAGAGATATCTAACCGACACCGAGGTGAAGACTGCCCTTCTGATCGCAGTGGCGATCGCCTTGTGCTCATTCGTATTCGTCAGGTTGCGCTATGCGTCCAGGGCTGTGCCGGACATTTACGATGTCAGCGAGAGGGCTGTCGCAATTGAGCTGAGCCAGCGAGACAGGTACGTCACCTCACGCACAAGCACTGTGCGGGTTTCCTCCGGGTCTGGCGGCTCAGGCGGATCGGGCGGTGGCGGCGGAGGTGGATTCAGCTCCCATTCGGGTTCAAGTGGTGGATCACATGGTGGTGGCGGAAGAGGATTCTAGATCGACGCGGCCCGATGGCGCGCAGATTCCTTCAAACCTGCAGGTTCCACGGCCCGTCTTTGATTCGGCCCTGGTCTAACCGCTGACGCCCTGCTGCGTGAGCGCTCAGCCGACCGTGCGGGGCACCAGCACGTCCCATTCGCGTGCGGCCACCAGTTCACCGTCGCATTCGGCGGTCAACTGTGCCTGAACACGGAACGCGTTGGCAGTCGCAGTGACCTGTTGGTGAGCGGTAGTCCTGACGTTCCACTTTCCTCTGCACAACTGGATCTGCCACCGGGAGGTGGCAACTGCCGACGTGGGATCGTCATCGGTGATGCGGTAGACCTCCCGCGAATCCTCCTGGTAGACCAGCCCGTTGTCCAGCACCTTCAACGGCACATATCCCGGGTCAACTTCGACTGTCCAGGTGTTGGTCCGGACATCGTGGTGCACTTCCCGGATGGGCCGGGTGGATTGCGGGAGTGCAGGTTGAGGCACTTGTTTGGGCTGCATCTGCAGCGGTGGTTCGAACATGACCTCGTCGGCGGTGGGCACCCTTCCGCCCGCAAGTCGCGGCAGGTCGACGCGGCTGTGGTCCAAGTCCAGCCGCAACGTCACCGGTTGGGCGTGCGGCCAAACCCACGGCCAGTAGGCACTGGACACTGCGAATCGCAGGATGTGCCCAGCCGGGATCGTCACCCCCACCGAGGTCAGCGGCACTGCCACGGTCTCCGGCGCACCAGGCACCCAGGCCACGTCGCGGTCCCGGCCGTGGCGGGACGACAGGTTCAACACACCACGAGCCAACAACCGCGACGACCCGTCGGGTGCCACATCGCACATGCGGACGATCACCTGCCCGCGCGGCTGGTCGCAGTCAAGCTGTAGCCGGGCAAGTGGGATACCCAGCAGCGTCAGATCCTCGATGAGCGGGGCGCTATCTAAGACGACACTGCGGCCGTCCTCACCGCGCTGGTCCGGCGGCAGATCCGCGTCACCCCCGAACGGGAAGAACCGGCCGGCGTGGACCCCTAGGTGCTGCGGAGTGCGCACGGTGACCCAGCCTTGGCTGATCGGCACCGACGCTTGGTGGAAGGTGTGCTCGTGGACGATCACCTCGGGTGCGGGCCAGCTGGTGGCCATCCAGTGGCCCGGGACGTCGCCATAACGGACCTGCGGGGGACGGTACGACTCGATGAAGACCTTCAGGTCCGGTTCCTCGTCCACACCGTTTTCTTCGTCCTTCAGCCAGCGATCCCACCACCGCAACGACTCCTGCAGGAACCCGATCGCTGGGCCCGGGTTGTTCGCCCGGTCGGGATACTGGTGCGCCCACGGGCCTAGTAGACCCTTCGCCCGGCCGGGCAGGTGCTCCACCAACCGCAGCACCGTGTCGTGATAGGGGTCAGCCCAACCGTCCACCACCAGCACGGGAATCTGAATGGCGTCGTAGTCCTCGCACACCGAGCCGTGTCGCCAATACTCGTCGCGGGTCTGATGCGAGAGCCAGGTCAATACCGGTGGTTCTACGCCGGCCAGCCGTTCGTCCCAGATTCGGCGCCATTCGTCACCCACGAACAGTGGGTCGGGTGGCCTGGCAACGAAAGCGAACATCGCGCCCGCCCAGGCAGTCATATCCACGGCCAGCACCGAACCGCCCACGTAGTGCACGTCGTTGTCGTAGCGGTCGTCGGTAGCACAAGCGGTGATGATGGCTTTCAACGGTTCGGGACGCCGAGCCGCCAGCTGCAGAGCGTTGAATCCACCCCACGAGATACCGAACATGCCTACCTTGCCGGTGCACCAAGGCTGGGCTGCGATCCAGGCAAGCACCGCCTCGCCGTCGCTCAGCTCAGTCTCGGAGTACTCGTCGGTGAACACGCCCTCGGAATCACCGTTACCCCTGATGTCGACCCGGATCGAAGCATAGCCATGGCCGGCGAACCAGGGATGACGCTCATGGTCGCGGGTCTCGGTCCAGTCGCTCTTGCGATACGGCAGATACTCCAACAAGGCCGGAACCGGGTTCGAGGCGTCGGCGTCGGCAGGTAACCACAACCGGGCATGCAGACGCACACCGTCTGGCATAGCGATCCAAGCATGCTCAATCCGTACCTGGTGGGGCAGTTGTTCTGGTCTGACGAATTGCAAGGCTGGTCGTCTTTTCGGCGAAATGGGCTAGGCGGTCTCGATCGGAAGCCATGCGCGCGATCGTTGCCCGCCGCCGTGGTCGTGCCAACCGCCGCCGGGATCGTGCCGCCAGGCCCGCTCGGCGCCAGCATGCTCCAGCGGATCTTGCAGCGTCAAGTCTGACCCATCGATCTGGTCCGCCGCCGTCTCACCAGCGCTGTCCGGCGCGACCAGGGTGGCTGCCAATAGTTCACGGGTGTACGGGTGTTGGGGGTTGTCGAAGACCGCGCCGGTCGGCCCCTCCTCCACCACCCGGGCGTCGTTCATCACCAGCACCCGGTCAGCGATGCCACGGACCACGGCCAGGTCATGGCTGATGAAGATGCAGGCCAGCTGATTCTCGCGGCGGATGTCGTCGAGCAGCCGCAGCACGCCGGACTGCACCGAGACGTCGAGTGCGGTGGTGACTTCGTCGGCGATGATGACTGTCGGTCCACTTGCCAACGCCCGGGCGATGCCGATACGTTGCCGCTGGCCGCCGGACAGTTGCCCGGGCAGTCGGCCAGCGAAATCCGCCGGCAGTTCCACCTGTTCCAGTAGCTGCCCGACGCGTTGGGTCTCCTGGCCCACGGCGGTGCGGAACAGATGCAGAGGCCGTTTGATCGATGTGCCGACCGACAATCGAGGATTGAGGGCGGTATCGGCATTCTGAAAGATCAGTTGAATCCGGCGCCGCAACCCCAGCGGACGCCGGCGAACCGGTTCGGCTAGGTCGTCGCTGCCTGCGTCGGAGTCCTCATCGGTGGTCTCATGCAGGTAGCGCAGGTCCCCACCTCTGGGCGGGGTGAGCCCGGCGACCGCCCAAGCCAGTGTGGACTTGCCAGATCCCGATTCCCCAACCAACGCGACCACCTCGCCTCGGCGCACCGTCAGGTCGACCCCATTTACCGCATGCACCGCGCGCGACCCGCGACCGTAGGTGACCTGCACGTTCTCGCCGCGGATCAACACGTCGGCGTCGCCGACCGATGGCTTCGCGCGTACCTGGCGTGAACCGTCCTCGGCGACCTCGACCAAGCCGTCGTCGGTGAGCCGTGGGGCGGAGGCAAGCAACATGCGGGTGTAAGGGTCCTCAGGGGCAACGAACAGTTCCTTGGCCCTGCGGTATTCGACCTGCCGGCCCTCCCGCATCACCAGTACCTCATCGGCTAGGCCCGCCACCACGCCCAAGTCGTGCGAGACCAGCAACGTGGCGCTGCCGAGTTCCTCCGACAAGTCCCGCAGCAACCGCAGCACCCCCGCCTGGATCACCACGTCCAAGGCAGTGGTCGGTTCATCGAGCACCAGCACCTTGGGGCGTGCCGCCACGGCCATGGCGATGGCTACGCGTTGCTGCTGACCGCCGGACAGTTCGTGGGGGTAGGAACGTGCGAGCCGGCCCGGCAGCGCCACCTGATCCAACAGTTCGAGGACGCGCTCGTCCGAACTCGTGCCGCTGTGGACGCTCAGCGCCTCAGCGATCTGGGCGCCTATCCGCATCGACGGGGTGAGTGCCTGCCCGGCGTTCTGCGCCACCAACGCCACCGTGCCGCCGCGTAACTCGCGCAGGTAAGAGCCCTTCAGGCCGAAGACATCCCGACCGCCCACCTGCACTGTGCCACCGCGAATGAATGATCCCGGACGCAGGTATCCCAGCAGGGTGCGGGCAACGGTCGACTTGCCCGACCCGGATTCTCCAACGACCGCAAGTGTCTGGCCGCGGACGACCTGCAGGCTGACGTCGTGCACCACATGGACCGCAGGCCCGCCCGGGGTGGTGCGATAACTGATCGAAAGGTCTCGGACGTCCACGAATGGTTCTGCAGTCTCGGTCATCGTCATGCTCCCTTCGACAGGCGGTCCACTCCCAATCGTCCCGACAGGCCGTCGGCGGCGAAGCTGAGCCCGATCACCAGGCTGGACAGGGCGATGATCGGCGCCAGCACCGCCCACGGCACCACGGTCATCGCCACCCGGCCCTCGGAGATCATCAGGCCCCAATCGGGGGTCGGCGGGTTGGCGCCGAACCCCAGGAACGACAAGGTGGAGATCAGCAGCACCGCCCATGACGCCCGCATGGCGTACTCAACCAGCATCACCCCGGGCACGTTGGGCAGGATCTCCCGGACCACGATCGAGAAGGCCGATTCGCCCCGGGCCTTGGCCGCAGTGACGAAATCGAGCGGCACCACGGCCATCGCCGCACCGCGGATGACCCGAGTCACCGCCGGGGTGTAGACGATCGTGATAGCCAGCACGATCACCGGGATGCCATTGCCGAAGACCGTGACCACCACCAGCAGCGACAGGATCGACGGAATGGCCAAGACCGCGTCGATCAAACGCATCACGACCATGTCGAACCAGCCACCCAGGTAGGCGCATAGGATGCCGACCGCCGACCCCAACAGGACCGTCAACGTCGAGGCGATGAAAGTCACCTGCAGGCCGAAGCGCCCGCCATGCAGGGTGCGTGCGAGCACGTCGCGTCCGTACTGATCGGTGCCCAGCAGATGCTGGGAGCTCGGTCCCATGAGGGCCTGGCTGGGGTCGGCCAGGATCGGATTGTGGGAGGTGAGCAGGGGAGCGGTCACCGCGATGATCAGATGCATCACGATCAAGCCGACCCCAACGACCAGCGTCATGTTGGTTTGGTCCAAGTGGAACCGGCGTTTGCGTTCGACGGGAGCGTCGACGACCGGTTGCGTGTTGACCTGGGTACTCACGCTGCTGCCTCCTGCCTGGTGCGCTGCCGTGGGTCGAGGAGCATCGCCCCGATGTCGGCGGCGAGGTTCGCCAGCGAATAGATGATGGCCGTGACCACCGCGACCGATTGAATGACCGGCAGATCCCGGTTATGGACGGCTTCGATCATGTACGAGCCCAACCCCGGGTAGTTGAAGACCGCCTCCACCACCACCACACCACCGATGAGCCAAGCCACGTTGATGGCCAGCACATTCAACGTCGGCAGGATCGCGGTTGGCAAGGCATGATGCACCACCACGTTACGGAGCCGTACACCCTTCAAGATCGCGGTGGTCACGAACTCCGAGGCCATCGTGTCGATTATGCCCGCCCTGGTCATCCGCAAGATGTAGGCGGTCATCGAGATCGTCAACACGATCACCGGCAGGATCGTCGAGGGCAACAGTTGAGCCATGGTCGCCTCGTCCCCATCGATGACGACCGCCGGCAGGATCGGCAAAGTCACCGCCAAGAGCAGCACGCCGAGGGTGGCGGTCACGAACTCGGGGATCGACATGCCCACCAGCGCGATGCCAGAGATTGCTCGGTCGGAGGCCTTGTCCCGATTGATTCCCGCGATCAGTCCGAGGTAGATCGCAAGCGCCACACCCAAGATGAAGGTGGGGATGGCGATCATCAACGTGTTGCGCAGCCGAAGACCCAGCACAGGCCCGATCGGGCTGCCGGTGACCAGTGAGTTGCCGAAGTCCCCAGTGAACAAACCCACCAGCCACCCCAGGTAGCGTTCCCAGACCGGCCGGTCCAGGCCGAGTTCGACCCGCAGGGCCTCGACCGCTTCGGGGGTGGCGTCCTGGCCGAGGAGTTGCTGGGCGACATCACCGGGTAGCAGCTGCACCGCGAGGAAGACCAGGGTGGCCGACAACACAACAGTCAGGACGGCAGTCCCGAGTCGGGTCAAGATCATCCGTGTCATCGTGATCACCGCAATCCGATGTTGAGGTAGTCGAACTCGAAGCCGTGTTCGTGGTAGTTCAGGACCTCCCTGGAGATGCCGACCAAGCGATCGGCGAACATCGGGGTCAAAGTGGCGCCCTCCTCGACGATCAGCCGCTGCGCGTCCTGGTAGTGCCGCATTCTGCGCTCGGGATCCACCTCGGCTCGAGCCGCGTCGAGCACGCCGTCGAACCTCGCATTCGACCAAGCGGACTCGTTATACGAGCTACCCGAACGGAAGATCTGATTGAGGAGTTGGTCGATGGGCCGTCCGGTGAACCAGTACGTCGCCATCGCCGGCTTCTGCATCCAGACCTCCGTGTAATACGAATCTGCAGACTCATTGCGCACGGTTGCGCTGATGCCGGCCTCACGCAACGAGTTCGAAAACGCCACCGCCATCGGGGTGAAGACCGGGTCCAGACTCGACGTAGAGATCTCGAACGCGAAGTCGGGACGACCAGCCTCGGCCAGCAACGCCTTGGCCCGTTCGGGGTCATGCTGGTGGGGCAGGTCAAGATGAGCGGCGTCAGTTGGCAGCACCGGGTTGTCGTCTCCGACCACACCGTTGCCTTGGGCTGCCACGGCCAGGATCCGTGCGGGATCATAGGCCAATTTGATTGCCTGGCGTACCCGCACATCGCTGAACTCGTCACTGGTGGCGAGCAACGGGATCGTGTACCACTGGCCGTTGCGCACCCGCGCAATCGTCGCCTTCGCCGACGCCGCTACCACTTGGGCGCTGGCGAAATCCAAGTTCGTCTGGGACAGCAGGTCGACTTGGCCGGCGATGAGCGCGTTGGTGCGGGCTTGGGTGTCTTGGACCGAGAAGAAGTCGATCTGGTCCAGCACCGGCCTGCCACCGAAGTGGTCCTCGAAGGCCAAGAGCCGGCCGCGGCCCGCAGGTCGGAACGCGTCGAGCTGGAACGGGCCCGTGCCAATGCCGGTATGGGCGATCTCGGCTAAGGAATCCTCGGGGATGACATAGCACTGGTAGGCCGACAGCAGCGACGGCAGATCCGAGTGGGGTGCGTCCAAGTCGATGATCAACGTGGTGGGATCGGAAGCCTGCAAACCGCCCACCGACATGACTGGCGAAAGCACACCGAGTTGGGGGGACGCCAAGGCGGGGTCGAGGATCTTGGCGAGCGTGTACGCCGCGTCCCGGGAGGTGAACCGCCGCCCGTCGTGGAACGTGACCCCGTCGCGCATCCGGAAAGTCCAGTGCATGGCATCGCCGGAAACCTCCCAGTCCTGCGCGAGATCGGGTACCGCGTTGCCGGCTTCGTCCAACCGCACGAGCCGGTTGTACAGCGCACCAAGGTACTCGTAGGCGGACAGGGAGGCGGCAGGGTACAGTCCTTCTGCTCTCGAGTTCGCGGGACGAGCGATGCGCAGGGTTCCGCCCTCGGCTGGTCGGCCGCTCGCGGCGTCGTCGGGCAGTGTCACCGGACCGGTTGCGGAGGTGCAGCCCGCGAGCAGGCCCAAGGCACCTAGACCACCCAGCTTAAGCGCGTTTCGGCGTCCGATCGAACGTGACAGCGATGGCAGGGAATGTGACACCTTTATCAATCTAGCTGCGATTGAGAGCATTCTTGTGCATTTGTCGCGAAAAATGAAATCATCTTCAAGTTGTTCATGGGTTCATTCCCGGGGCATCGAGAGATAAGTTCAGATCTGAATTTGGCCGGCTGGCGGGGGTCGTCGGCACGCGTTGTGTGGCGTGACGTTGCTTGTCAAATAGGTGTTCGACAGTGTGAGCGGAACATCGACCCGGTCCTTCAGTCGCATCGAAAGTGGGTGACGAGATCTGGCCGCGGACCCGCAATTCGGAGATCTTGACGTGGCGAGCCGCGCCGACACGCCGATCGACCGGTAGACCAACTGGTGGGCGCCTTCAGCGCCTCCTGCATGTGTGTGCGCTGCCCTGGGCGACTGGGGCGCGCCGCCGGTCGGTCAGCCGTTTGCCCAAGGTGGCGCGCGCGAGGTTTGAGTCCCCAGCACCGCCCGGAACGCACTCGGCGGCACCGTGGCCGTGCGCAGCGACTCGGTGATCCGGCGGTACACGGTCTCCAGACGGTGCAACGGCGTCCCAAGGCATCCTTCCACTCCCGTTCGCCCGGCGGTCCGGCGGCAAGGATCGCGGGGGACGGTGGAGTATTCGTTGGCCCCAGCTTCCGGAAGACTTCGGCGGCAGCCGGTGTGAGGTGGCCGTTCGCGGCCAGCGCCCACAGGTCGTACAGGACTCGCGGGGCGTTCCGCTCACACCAGGCGCTGGTCTTGGCTGCGGCGAACCCTTCTTTGGTGAAAGTGTTCATGGTGGCAGGTGGACAGCCGGCGAACCGCTGGTCCAGGTTGGTGGGCT
>CALMKG010000493.1 GCA_937867175.1 uncultured Propionibacterium sp.
GCCTTGGCATCACCTGGGACCGCCGCGACCGCGGCGCCGACCGCA
Source organism: uncultured Propionibacterium sp. (assembly GCA_937867175.1). Taxonomy (GTDB): domain Bacteria; phylum Actinomycetota; class Actinomycetes; order Propionibacteriales; family Propionibacteriaceae; genus Brooklawnia. The sequence goes on from CALMKG010000493.1 coordinate 46, forward strand.
ACCAGGCCCTGGAGATCACCGGTGTCAGCGAAGACCTGATCGTGGAGTTCTCGAACCGCTCCCGCCTTGTCGACATCGAGACCGACCGACTGATTGAGGAGTACGTCGCTGAGTATGGTCGGCGACCATCGGCGAAGACGATCATCGAACTGCGAGCGACGGCGACAATCGCGACCCGCCCCGAGAAGGAACTGCACTCACTGGCTGAGTTGACGACGGGGTGGCGTGACCGAGCCCAAGGTCTGCTGGGCGCGGATCCGACTGGCTGGGCGCACTCGGTTATTGCCCGAACAGGCAGCGCGGGTTTGCACGTTCAGGACGTGCCACTCGACGTCGTCGTTGAGGTCGGGCGGCAGGTTGTGGCAGTGGTGGGGGAGAAGCGATCGACCTGGCGTCACTGGAACCTGTGGGCCGAGGCATCAAGGCAGACGATGGAGTGGCGCTTCGCCACACCCCGCGACCGGGAGGCAGCCGTCGCGCTGATCGTCGACGCAGCCACCGGCGCATCTATCCGCCTCACCCCACCCGAACTCGCGGCCAGCCCGGAAGCGTTCCGTTGGTCGGACGGTTCGAGTCGATTCCGGCCCCGCCAGTCGGCGGTGTTCAGTTCCGCCGACCTGCTCGCGGCCGAGGACCGGCTCTTGGTCCGCGCCAACACCCCCGCCGCACCCGCAGCCGACCTGGCCGCGGTCGAAGCGGCCACCAGCCGCGACGTCCTCGGACATCACCTGTCCAAGGGGCAAACGAACGCGCTGGCCCAGATCGCCACTTCCGGTCGCCAGGTCGACCTGCTGGTCGGTCCGGCGGGCGCGGGCAAGACCACCGCGATGCGTGCCCTGCACGCCGCGTGGACCACGAGCCATGGGCCCGGATCGGTCGTCGGTCTGGCGCCCTCGGCCGCCGCAGCACAGGTGCTGGCCGACGACCTAGGCATCGTGTGTGACAACACCGCAAAGTGGCTCCACGAGCATGATCACGGCCGGGCCCAGTTCACCCGTGGTCAGTTGGTGATCATCGACGAAGCCACACTGGCGGGCACGCACACGCTGGACCGGATTACCGGTCTGGCCGTGGACGCTGGGGGGAAGGTGCTGTTGGTGGGGGACTGGGCCCAACTGCAATCCGTTGACGCCGGCGGTGCGTTCTCGATGCTGGCCGCCGCCCGTGACGACACGCCCGAACTGGTGGAGATCCTCCGCTTCGACCACGACTGGGAAGCCACCGCCACCGCTGCGTTGCGGGTGGGGGACACCGACGTGATCGGCACCTACCTCCACCACGACCGCGTCCACAGCGGCGGCACCGACGAAATGACCGACGCCGCGTACGACGCCTGGCGCACCGACACCCAGGCCGGACTGTCCAGTGTGCTGGTTACCGAAGCCACCGCCACCGTCATCCGACTCAACCAACGAGCTCGGGCCGAGCGGATCCTCACCGGTGAAACAGAAGCCAGCCGCGAGGTCGCACTCGCAGACGGCAACCAAGCGTCGGTCGGGGACCTGATCATCACCCGCCGCAACCAGCGCCACCTCCGGTCCCTTCGAGGTGGCTGGGTCCGCAACGGCGACAGGTGGCGGATCACCGACGTCCTGCCCGACAACTCCGTCCTGGCGACTCGCCTCGGCCAGAAGTCCGCGGGCGCGGTGGTGTTGCCCGCGGCATACGTCCGCGAGAACGTCGACCTCGGCTACGCCACCACCGCTCACCGCGCCCAGGGCATGACAGTCGACACCGCTCACGTCGTTGCCTCCGGGCGAACCAACCGGGAGAACCTGTACGTCTCGATGACCCGCGGCCGGCGATCGAACACCGTCTACGTCGCACTCGACGACCCGGACGACACCCACACCCCGCCGCAGGACGGTGAGGTCACCGCCCGGACGGTGCTGTACGGCATCCTCAAGCGCTCCGGTGCCGAGTTGTCGGCGCACCAGATGATCGAGGCCGAGCACGAACACTGGTCGTCCATCGCCCAATTGGCCGCGGAATACGAGACCATCGCTGCGGAGGCCCAACACGACCGCTGGACGAAACTGGTCCACCACATCGGGCTGGACGAGACCGACGTCGACCGCCTCCTAGCCTCCGACTCCTTCGCGCCACTGACCGCAGAACTCCGCCGCGCCGAAGCCAACGGCTACAACCTCCACACCGTCCTGCCGCGGGTTGTCGCCAGCCGCGGACTCGCCGACGTCCACGACATCGGTGCCGTTCTGATCAGCCGCCTCCACCACGCCACAGCCCGACCCAAACGAACCGGTCGCCGCCGCGTAGAACCGGACCTGATCGTCGGCCTGATCCCGGTGGCCTCAGGGCCGATGAGCCCCGAGCAACGGCAAGCACTCCACGAGCGCCGCGAGCTGATGGAAGCCCGCGCCACCGCCCTGGTCGAGCGCGCCATCAAGGACCGCGAGCCGTGGGTTGCGACCGTCAGTCAGACTCAGGGCGCCCTTGCCTCGCCCAGCTGGGCCGACGAGATCCGCATCGTTGCCGCCTACCGAGACCGCTACGACATCACCGGAGCCCACCCGCTCGGGCCGGTGCCTGCGAGCATCACCCAGCGGGCCGACCGAGAACGGGCAGCGGCCGCTCTACGGCGGGCGCAGGAGTTGGTCAGCGACTCCGTCGATCGCCGTGTCACAGGGATCCAGCCGACCGTCATCGCTCGCTGACGAGTTTCCACAGGCATTCGCCATCCGTGGTTGTCCACACGTGTCGGAGATTGTTGCTCACGGCACGCGGCTTCTGCGCTACCCCGGAGAGGCGACAACAGTTCGTCTGAAGGGGAACAACGCCATGATTCTGATGCTCTCGGTCCGCCTGGCCGCAACCGTCCACGGCTACCTCGACGCCAACGCGCCGACCAACATCCTCATTCGCACGCTGCGCGCTCCCGGCCGTCAGGGTTTCGCCTTCTCGGTGTCTGCGGTCTTGGCGGTGTCGTACGGACTCCTCGGGGGATGGCTGACCTCGATCGTCGACTCGGGCGGCCCCGGCTGGCTCAACCCGCTCGCACTCCTGTGTGCGTGGAACACCATCAAGTTCGCGTGGGTGGCCGTGGCATCAACAGCGGCGAGCGCACGGCGAGTGATCGTTCGTCCCCCTGCGATCCCGTCGGCGGGCGGAATGCCACGGCGCATAGCCTTGAGCCGTGTCAGATGAACTCTCCTTGTTCGGCGATGAGCCGACCACGCCGGAGCCTGTGCCTCAGCCGATGGCGCCTCCCATCAGCGATTGGCAGGTCGACCTGTTACGCAAGGCATTGGACGCCCGCGGGTTGACCTCGATGGCCGATCGACAGGCTGCAATTGAGACTGCTGCAGGACGAGAAGTGTCGTCACTCCGGGCACTGACGCAGGAGGAAGCACTGGGCATCCTCAATCAGTTCGGTCAGGAACCGCCGAAGCGCTCCTCGTCCGGATCGGCGTGGGACGACCGCGAGGCGGACACCTGGATTGACCGGCTGTGACTGATCCGAATGTTCGGAGACGAGCGGATCATTGCGCGGAAGTGTCGGCGCACTCGCGTAGCGTTGGTGGACTGTCAATCAGGAGGATGTCGCGGTGCAGTTGGAAGAGTTGAAGCCCGGTCTGCGGATCGACGGGCTCATCCCGGCGGAGGTCATCACGGTGATCGCCGCGCAGTGGCACGGCACTGACGCTCTCGAACTGACGTACAAGAACACTGCCGGTGGACTCGGCCAGCAGGTCGTGTTCCGCAAGGACCAAGACAAACTCACGATCGCGCAGAGCGGTAGTCGTGCATTCGATGCAAGTGCGAGTGACTTCAAACTGGTGGCCGAAGCCCAGCGGATTACGCTGGCTGGGTTGTTTGACCCGATGCTGGCGGTGGCGACCAGTGATGTGCAGCCGCTGCCGCACCAGATCCAGGCCGTGTACGGCGAACTCCTCCCACGCACCCCACTCCGGTTCCTGCTCGCGGATGACCCCGGCGCGGGCAAGACGATCATGGCCGGTCTCTACATCAAGGAACTACTGCTGCGCGATGACGTGAAGCAGTGCCTGATCGTGGCACCGGGCGGTCTGGTGGAGCAGTGGCAGGACGAGTTGTTCTTCAAGTTCGGTCTGCGGTTCGACCTGCTGACCAACCAACTGATCGACGCCAACGTCAATCTCAACGTGTTCGAGTCCAACCCGCTGCTGATCGCGCGGATGGACCAGTTGTCGCGCAATGAGGAACTCCAGGCGCAGCTGAAGGAGACCGAGTGGGATCTCATCATCGTCGATGAGGCCCACCGCATGGGTGCGCACTACTTCGGCGGCAAGCTGCAGAAGACCAAACGGTTCCTGCTGGGCGAGATCCTCGGTGAGATCACCCGTCACCTACTGCTGATGACCGCCACCCCGCACTCGGGCAAGGAAGAAGACTTCCAACTCTTCCTCACCCTGCTCGACCGCGACCGGTTCGAGGGAAAGAGCAAGAAGTCAGTCAACCTCGACGGCGTCATGCGGCGCATGACCAAGGAAGAACTCCTGACGTTCGAGGGCAAGAAGCTCTTCCCCGAACGGATCGCCGAGACAGTGCCCTACGAGCTGACGGCGCTGGAGTATGACCTCTACGAGGACGTCACCCACTACGTCCGTGAGGGGATGAACCGGGCAGAGAAGCTCGGCGGGAAGCGCAAGAACACCGTCGGGTTCGCCCTCACCGTCTTGCAGCGCCGGCTGGCGTCCAGCCCCGAGGCGATCTACCGCAGCCTGGTACGCCGTTCAGAGCGGCTGGAGCGCAAGAAGCAGGAGATCCTTAACGGCACCTACAAGGACGACGAGCCCACCCTTGACGTGGCGGCGTTCGACGAGGACGAGTACAACGCCGAGGAACTGGAGCAGTTCGAGGAAGACGTCATGGACGCGGCAACCGCCGCCCAGACGGTCGAAGAACTCGACGCCGAACTGCTCGAACTCGCGGACCTGACCAAGACCGCCAAACAGGTCCGGGACATCGGCACCGACCGCAAGTGGACCGAACTGTCCACGATTCTGCAGGACAACGCTCTGACCACGGATGCGAACGGGTGGCCGCGCAAGTTCATCATCTTCACCGAGCATCGCGACACACTCGACTACCTTCAGCGGCGCATCACCTCGCTGATCGGGAAGCCGGATGCGGTGCGTGCGATCCACGGCGGTGTGCGCCGCGGGGAGCGGCGTCAGATCACCGAGGAGTTCACCAAGAACCGCGACTGCCAGATCCTGCTGGCCACCGACGCCGCCGGTGAGGGCCTGAACCTGCAGGCCGCGCACCTGATGGTCAACTACGACCTGCCGTGGAACCCCAACCGCATTGAGCAGCGCTTCGGCCGCGTGCACCGCATCGGCCAGGAAGAGGTCTGCCGCCTGTGGAACTTGGTTGCCTCCAATACCCGCGAAGGTGAGGTCTTCACCCGGTTGTTGGAGAAGCTCGACCAGATGCGCGACACCTACGGCGGCAAGGTCTTCGACGTCCTGGGGGAGGCGTTCACCGAGACCCCGCTGCGCAACCTGCTGCTGGAGGCCATCCAGTACGGCGAACGCCCGGATGTGAAGGCCAAGATGCACGAGGTCATCGACGCCTCCGTCGGCGACGGGCTCAAAGAGATCCTCGACGAACGTGCTCTGGCCACCGACCACCTTGCCGAAGCCGACCTCGCAGCGTTGAAGGCGGCGATGGACGAGGCCCGCGCCCGGCGACTGCAGCCGCACTACATCGAACTGGCCTTCAAGGCTGCCTTCACTCGGCTGGGTGGGCGGATCGCGAAGCGCGAGAAGGGCCGCTACGAGATCGCCAACGTCCCCGCACACGTCCGTGCCAGCAAGCACGGACCCATCGCCACCCGATACGACCGGGTCGCGTTCGATCTGCCCTACGTGCAACCGCAGGACGGCGCACGAGCTGATCTCCTTGCCCCGGGCCACCCGCTGCATGACGCGGTGATGAATGAGGCGATCCGCCAGTTCGGCGGCACCCTCAACCACGGCACAGTCCTGGTCTCCTCCACGCTGGAGGAACCGCACCTGCTGGTGGGTGTGGTCGAGGAAGTCGCGGACGCCACCGGAGCCACCGTCGCCAAACGATTCGGCTACGCCTACGTCGACAGCTTCGGAACCGTCACCTCCGCCGGCCCCGCCCCCTACCTGGACTGCGTTGCAGCACCCAAAACCCCGGTCACGGATGCTGCACGGCAGTTGCCGTGGCTCGGGGACGCCGAGGACAAGGCGACCAGTTGGATCATCGCCCACCAGCTGCCTGACTACCTCGCCGAAGTCCAGCCTCGTCGCGCCGCTGAGCTCGACAAGACCCGCGAACTGGTCACCAAGCGTCTCGAAAGCGAACGCGACCGTCTCCTGCTCGACGCCGCGGTCGCGAGCGAGAAGGAACAGGCGGGGGAGAAGGTCAAGGAATCGTCGGAGAACCTGAACCGCAAGGCCGTCGAACTCGACATCCGCCTCCGCAAGCGCCTGGAACTGCTCGACCAGCAAGCACTGATGTCAACCAAGCCACCACACATCCTCACCGCAGCACTCGTGCTGCCCGTCGGGATGCTCGAAGGCGACCTGCCGCCCACGGCGCCGATGCACGCCAAGGAGACCAAAGAAGTCGAACGCCGCGGCGTCGACCTGGTCATGGCCCGCGAACGCGAACTCGGCCGCAAACCTGTCGAGCAGGCCTTCAACAACCCAGGCTTCGACATCCTCTCCACCGCGCCGAACGGCGACACCTACCGGATCGAGGTCAAGGCCCGCATCGAAGGCGCCAAAGACTTCTTCGTCACCCACAACGAAGTCATGACCGGCAAGAACGCCGTCCCGCGCTACAGGCTCGCCCTGGTCAAGGTCGATCCACGTGGAGCTCAGTACGACGATGTGCGCTACCTCGACGACCCCTTCGCGACTACTGATCTCGGTGACTTCGATGCAACGGGCGTACGGGGCGACTGGGCCAAGCAGTGGGCGAAGGGGTCAGGCCCGTTCTGATGGCCACAGGGGAAGCCTTAGGGCCGAGAGTCATCAGGGAGATCTCGAAGGCTCGATTCGATGCCTTCGTCGGGCAATGTCGGTCGCCTGAGGTCGCCACCGTGGCGCACGAGGTGGCGTGGTTGGGCGCGGAGGACAACTCTGTCTTCGCGACCATGATCATCGACAGGGACCGAGAGTTCTCAGCGGTGGTGTTCCTTCCAGACCTTCTCGGTCGGTTTCGTTGGGCCAACCAGACTGGCTATTTCGATACAGCCCAGGAGGCAGGTGCCGACCTGGAGCGGGTCCTCCGGATAGTGTTCGCGGAGGTAGAGGTCCAACGGGTGCAGGGTGACGACAACGGCACCCCGGTCGATTTCTTCGCGCCGCTCGCGGCGGCGGACCGTCTACACGCCAACTTCAAGCGAGTTCGCGATGAGAGGGGTCAGTCGTCTGCCCGCGAGCTGATCAACGTGATGATGCGCTGGTACGAGGACCGAGACGGGAACTTCATCGAGCAGTTTCAGACGGCGGGCTTCGATGCCCGGGTGTGGGAGCTGTACCTCTGGGCGACCTTCGTCTCCCTCGGATACGAGGTCACCCAGCCTGATCCAAGCCCCGACTTCGTGGCGCGTGGCCTGGAAGGTGCGTTCGCGATCGAGGCTACGACTGTGAATCCCAGCTTCGACAGGTCTGGGAAGTCAATCCCGCCATACGTCCCCGCTTCCGAAACGGACCTCGCCGCGTACGCCGATCACTACCTTCCGGTCAGGTTCGCCGGCCCACTGACGAGCAAGTTGTCGAAGCGGTACTGGGAGAAGCCTGGTGTCAATGGATTGCCACTCGTGTTCGCGATCCAGGACTTCCATGCCGACTTCTCGATGATGCACAGCATGGGTGGACTCATGGCCTACCTCTACGGGGTGAGCGTGTACGACGTGGTCGCCGACAATGGGCAAACGGCACGCATTGACACGCACACTTGGGGCGACAAGACGGTTCCATCGCGGTTTTTCGAGCTCCCGGCTTCCGAGAACGTGAGCGCGGTCATGTTCAACAGCCAGGGAACTCTCCCGAAGTTCTCGCGAATGGGTGTCAAGGTCGGGTTCGCGCGGGAGGACGTGAAGATCTTCCACGGGGGCAAGCTGCTGATCGCGTCCGACGAAGGCATCGAGAGAACGACCTTCTCAGGCGAAGTCGAGGCTGACTACTGGGAAGAGTGGGTTTCTGGGATGGAGGTCTTCCACAACCCGAGCGCCCTGCGTCCGCTCGACCCACGATCGGTGCCCGGGGCGGTACACCACATCCTGGATCAAGACGGCAACATGCAGTCGCTCTATCCCGAGCGTCACATCGCTCAGGCGCAGACGTACGTCGTCGAGTTGGCCTGAGCTGGACCGGCCCACGGGGTGTGTGTGACGACCCTGTGGATGAAGCAAGACAGATGAATCTCGCGCCCTCGCCATCATCGGCCTCGGCAACTTCTACGCCACCGGAATCCGAGGCGACTGGGCGAAGCAAGCGGGCCAGAGGGAAGCGCCCGTTCTAAGACCCAGGTCCGACCAGAGCTAGGACGACTCCGGCAATGTTCTCCGCCGGCGCTTCGCCGAGCGGCTCTCCCGCGATCATGGCGACGATGTAGGCGGGCGGAGCGTGGACCAGCCCCCGGAGCAGAAGGGGCATGTACGGGCTGCCGAAGTGCCCACGGTCTCCGGGAAGTTCGGGGAAGATGGCTCCCAACGTTTCCGTGGGGATCGCTGCTTCGACGTTCTTGCTGAACTGCCCCTGCCTCACTTGGAGGACGCGGTCGACGAGGGAACGTGCAATCGCCCGGACACCACCCTGCGGAGTGTGGAGGAACTCACGGAGATCTGCGGTGATGGCGCTCAGGTGAATCTCCCCAGTTCTGCTCACTGAAATTCCCCACCCCGTGGCTCCATCCGGAAGCGGGTGGGGCTCCTTCGAAGATGGCGGTCTCTGACCACACGCCGTCTACCGAAGGAGCCTCCGCTTCCCATGCTGACACGGGAGGAAGACATCGACGCTCACGCGTTGCGCCGGCAGGGCTGGACGATCTCCGCGATCGCCCGGCACCTGAACCGGGACCGCAAAACCATCCGCGCCTACCTCAACGACGAGCGGGTCGCCGGCGAACGGAAGTCCGCTGAGGATGATCCGTTCGAGCCGTTCGTCGACTACGTCCGCGCACGCCTGACCGAAGATCCGCACCTGTGGGCGGTGACCTTGTTCGACGAGGTCACCGGCCTGGGCTACGACCGGTCGTATCCGACGTTCACCCGCCAGATCCGGACGAGGAGCCTGCGGCCGCACTGCGAGCCCTGCTCAGCGACCAAGGGCCGGGCGAACGCGCCCATCGAGCACCCGCCGGGTGAGGAGACCCAGTGGGACTGGCTCGAACTGCCCGACCCGCCCGCGGCGTGGGGGTGGGGCAAGAACGCGCACCTGCTGGTCGGCGCGCTCGCGCACTCCAGCAAGTGGCGCGGCACCCTCGCCCCGGCCGAGGACCAGGCCCAGCTCATCGACGCCCTGGACAAGACCACCCGCAAGTTGGGTGGGCTCACTCGGAAGTGGCGCTTCGACCGGATGACCACGGTATGCCACCCCGACACGGGCAAGATGACCGCGACATTCGCCGCTGTCGCCAAGCACTACGGCGTCCAGGTCGCGATCTGCCCACCCCGGCGGGGCAACAGGAAGGGCGTGGTCGAGAAGGCCAACCACGGCGCCGCCCAGCGTTGGTGGCGAACCCTGCCCGACGACATCACCGTCGAGGAAGCCCAAGCCTCACTCGATGAGTTCTGCCGAGTGCGTGGCGATGCCCGGCTGCGTCCCTCCGCCGTCGACCGGCGGGCCACCGTGCTCACGGTCGCGCAACGCGAACCCTTGGCACCGGTGCCGGCCACGCCGTTCCCCGCCACGATCAGCGAGGGACGGATCGTGTCTGCTCAGGCGTTGGTCGCCTGGCGGGGGAACTTCTACTCCGTCCCGCCCGAGCTGGCCCGTGCCCAGGTCGTGGTGTCGCAGCGGCTCGGTGAACAGCACGTCGACATCGCCACCAACAGCGGGATCGTGATCGCGCGCCACGAGCTCGCTCCCGATGGCGCGGGGGTGATGGTCCGCGACCACGGCCACGTGATCGCCCTCGAGCAGCTCGTCCTGTCCGGGCACGACACCTCCCGCCCGCACCGCCGCAAGGAACGCATCCCACCCGGCCCCGCGGCACTCGCAGCCGCTGACGTCCTGCGCGCCCGCAACGAGTCCACCGACACCGCGATCAGCGACGACGTGGTGATCGACCTGTCCAAGTACGACCGAGCAGCAACCGGAAGGAACACCCTCACATGACCGACACCACGAACGACGTGCCGATGAGCTCACCGATGACAGGGAGCCAGGCCAGCCTCTACCAGCAGCTGCGCGGCCACCTCGCCACGCTGAAACTGTCCGCGGCGGCCGAGCACCTGCCCGGAGTGCTCGCCCAAGCCGAAGCCGAGGAATGGTCGATGACCGCGACCCTGGAACACCTCCTGGCCCGTGAGGTCGAGGCCACCGAAGCCCGCAAGCTCGCCGGCCGGCTGCGGTTCGCATCCCTGCCCACGCCCGCGACCCTCGCGGACTTCGACTTCGACGCCGCCCCCGGCGTCGACCGCAAGCTCGTCGACGAGCTCGCCACCTGCCGCTACCTCGACACCGCCACCAACGTGCTCCTCATCGGGCCGCCCGGTGTCGGGAAGACACACCTGGCCGTCGGGCTCGGCCGGGCCGCAGCCGAAGCCGGCTACCGCACCTACTTCACCACCGCCGCCGACCTCGCCGCCCGCTGCCACCGCGCCGCCATCGAAGGCCGCTGGGCCACCACCATGCGATTCTTCGCCGGCCCCACCCTGCTCGTCATCGACGAGCTCGGCTACCTCCCGCTGCCCGGCGAAGCCGCCTCAGCGCTGTTCCAGGTCGTCTCTCAGCGCTACCTCAAGACCAGCATCGTCTTGACCACCAACCGCGGCGTCGCAGGCTGGGGCGAGATCCTCGGCGACACCACCGTCGCCGCCGCCATGCTCGACCGGCTCCTGCACCGCTCGGTCGTGCTCAACCTCGACGGCGACTCCTACCGCCTACGCGACCACCACGCCAAGAGCGAAGCACTCCGTCACGCAGCGACCGGCACCCGCCGACCGCTACAGTGACACCCGCCCAGGGTGGGGAAATTCGATGAGCACCCCTGGGGAATTCCGGTGAGCGCCATCA
>CALMKG010000494.1 GCA_937867175.1 uncultured Propionibacterium sp.
GCACCGGGCTTACGGGCTGGACAAATAGGCGTCTCATACATACAAAACAATCTGTCGGACGACATAGTTTGCGAATTATCCGGCAATGTTGATCGCGACCACAATTACTTGACATGATGTTCTATACGGGTTCGCGCTTCGACGCTGGATGTGCGAATTCGCAACAGATCTTCCGGGACCGGTTCCCGGGAGAACCCGAATCCTCCGTTGCGGAGGCAACGCGACCGCGGGTATCCCGTGGTCGAATGCACCGCGGGGGCCGTATGAAAGGGAACACCAGATGAACCTGACTCCGATGGTCGTCTCTTCTCTGGGAGAGGCCTTCGTATCAGAATTCTCAGGAACTGCAATGCTGCTGCTCTTGGGTGTTGGTGTCGTGGCCAACAACCTGCTCGGAAAGACCAAGGGCAACGGCTCAGGCTTCCTGTTCGTCAACTTCGGCTGGGGCATTGCAGTCATGACCGGTGTCTACTTCGCCAGCGCGACCGGCGGCCACCTGAATCCGGCAGTCACTCTCGGCGTCGTTGTGCGAGAGCTGTTGCTGGGAAACACGATCGACTGGGCACTGGTCGGGGTCTACGTCGTCGCCCAGTTCCTCGGCGCGCTGCTCGGCGCCTTCCTCGCCTGGCTGGCATACAAGAATCACTACGACGAGGACGTCGACCCGGCACTCAAGCTGGGCACTTTCGCCACCGGGCCAGAGATCAGGAAGCCCTTCTGGAACTTCCTGACTGAGGTCATCGCCACATTCGTGCTGGTCGGCTGGGTCATCGTCGCGGGTCTGCAAGATCCGAACGGCATTGCCTGGGCGCCGCTTGGCGTCACGTTGCTCATTGTCGGCATCGGCGCCTCCTTGGGCGGCCCGACCGGATACGCCATCAACCCGGTCCGTGACCTCGGCCCGCGCATCATCCACGCACTCGTCCCGATCAAGGGCAAGGGAGGCTCCGACTGGGGCTACGCATGGATCCCGGTCGCCGGTCCGCTGACCGGTGGCCTCATCGCCGGCCTGGTCGTCGCGCCCATCTACATCGCGGTGGGAACCTTGCCGTCGCAGGCAGCACCGTTCTTCCAGCTCGCTGGAGCCTGAGCCTGACTCTTGCCGGCAAGTAATCGTCCAACCACACAAAGGAGTGAATCAACGTGGCCGAAATGTTCATCATGGCGATCGATCAGGGAACGACCAGTTCACGCGCCATCATCTTCAATCATGCTGGGCAGATCGTGTCCAGCGGTCAGCTGGAACATGAGCAGATCTTCCCGCGAGCCGGCGGGGTGGAGCACAATCCCGACGAGATCCGCAACAGTGTCAACGAGGTGATGGGACAGGCGTTCGCTCGGGCGCGTATCAATAGTCATCAGATCGCCGCGGTCGGCATCACCAATCAGCGCGAAACGACCCTGGTCTGGGACCGCGAGACCGGCGAGCCGGTGTACAACGCGATCGTCTGGCAAGACACCCGTACGCAGAAGATCTGCGACGAACTGGCCGGTGACGAGGGCCCGGACCGCTTCAAGGAGATCTGCGGCCTGCCGCTGGCGACCTACTTCGCCGGTCCGAAGATCAAGTGGATTCTGGACAATGTCGAAGGCGCCCGCGAGAAGGCCGACGCCGGCAAGCTGGCGTTCGGAACGATGGACAGCTGGGTGTTGTGGAACCTCACCGGCAGCCAGCACGGCGGCGTCCATGTCACCGACGTGACCAACGCCTCGCGCACCATGCTGATGAACGTCCGGACTCTCGAATGGGATCCGGGCATGTGTGAGGTCATGGGCATCCCGATGTCGATGCTTCCGGAGATCAGATCGTGTTCGGAGGTCTACGGACACGGCGACAAGGAGAGCCTGATCATCGATACCCCGATCGCCGGCATTCTGGGCGATCAGCAGGCAGCAACCTTCGGCCAGGCATGTTTCCAGAAGGGCATGGCGAAGAACACCTACGGCACCGGCTGCTTCATGCTGAAGAACACCGGTGAGGAGGCGGTCTTCTCGAAGAACGGCCTGCTCACCACGGTCTGCTACAAGATCGGGGACGCCAAGCAGGTCTATGCGCTCGAAGGCTCGATCGCTGTCACCGGCTCGCTGGTGCAGTGGCTGCGCGACAATCTCAAGATCGTGTCGTCCGCGCCCGAGATCGAAGACCTCGCCGCCACCGTGGAGAACAATGGCGGTGCGTACTTCGTGCCGGCGTTCTCCGGCCTGTTCGCCCCGTACTGGCGACCGGATGCCCGCGGCGCGCTGGTCGGTCTGACCCGCTACGTGAACCGCGGCCACATCGCCCGCGCGGTGCTGGAGGCGACCGCCTACCAGACCCGCGACGTGCTGGAAGCCATGAACGCGGACGCAGGTGTCCCGCTCGCCGAGCTCCGGGTTGATGGCGGCATGACGGCCAACAACGTGCTGATGCAGTTCCAGGCCGATCAACTCGGGGTCGCAGTAGTGCGTCCGAAGGTGGCCGAAACCACCGCTCTCGGCGCCGCCTACGCGGCCGGCATCGCGGTCGGATTCTGGGATGGCGAAGCCGACGTCGTCGCCAACTGGGCCGAGGACAAGCGCTGGGTGCCCGACACCTCTTCGCAAGCCCAGGTCGAGCGCGAGCGCCTGTACCGCAACTGGAAGAAGGCGGTTACCAAGACCCTCGAGTGGGTCGACGAGGACGTCGTCGAGTAGGACCGGATCGCAACCGTCAGGCAAGCCGCGCGCGGCTCGGGCAGTGGACGCAAGTTCCTGCCCGGGCCGCGTGCTCTGGTGTCAGCGGGTCAGGCGGTGGTGGTGGCGCGCCGCCGTTCTCTGATGGCGTCGAAGACCGGAAGCAGAGCGAACGCCAGGAAGGCCCCCGACCCGATGAAGGGCGCGAGCGCGACTGTCAGCGCACTGAGCAGTACGGCAATCAACGAGGCTCGGCTCATGTCCGCGATGTCCGCCTCCGCAACGTCCGGTACCAACAGACTGCGATGGCGCAGGACGTAGCACCAGCCCAGCCAGCTCAGCAGAATCGCCGGGAAGACGGTCGATGGCATCACCAGCCGGCCGAGCCAGATGTCCGCGTAGTCGGTGTCAACCACGGTGCTGAAAGGGATCAGGACGATGAACAGCAGCTGGAGCACGTTGATCCGCATGAGGTTGCCGTCGATGTAGGCGATGTAGGTGAACAGCCGGACGTGTGCCATCCACAGCAGGCAGAGCAACAGGAAGCTCACCAGGAAAGAGATGAACTCATCGCCCATGCCCAGCAGTCCTGCCAAGAATTCGCCGCTGGTGGTCACGTTTCCGATGGCGTGCGAGGTCAATTCGAGCACGAGCAATGTCGATGCAATGGCGAAGATGCCGTCGATGAGGGCATCCATCCGACCCGAT
>CALMKG010000495.1 GCA_937867175.1 uncultured Propionibacterium sp.
ACCCGCGCCGACGACCGCCTCACCGAGGCCGCCATGGAAGACCGCAAGAAGGAAGGCTACTTCTGATGAGCACACTGCTGCGCCTGGCCACTGCCGGGTCGGTCGACGACGGCAAGTCCACGCTGGTGGGGCGCCTGTTGTTCGACAGCAAGGCCGTCCTGGCCGATCAACTGGACGCCGTCGAGTCCGTCTCCCGGGCCAAGGGCCTGGGCCACATCGACTTGGCGCTGCTCACCGACGGCCTGCGCGCCGAACGCGAGCAGGGCATCACGATCGATGTCGCGTACCGCTATTTCACCACCGCGAACCGTTCCTTCATCCTGGCCGACTGCCCCGGGCACGTGCAGTACACCCGCAACACGGTGACCGGCAGTTCGACCGCCGACGTGCTGGTGCTGCTGGTTGATGTGCGCAAGGGCGTCCTCGAGCAGACCCGCCGCCACCTCGCGGTGGGTCACCTGTTGCGTGTGCCGACCATCATCGTCGCGATCAACAAGATCGACCTTGTCGGCTACGACCAGGCCGCGTACGAAGCAGTCGCGGCCAAGGTCCGGGGGTTGGCCGCCGACCTCGGCGTGCCGCACATCCGGACGATCCCGGTCTCGGCGCTCGAGGGCGCCAACATCGTCGACCGCTCCGAGAAGACACCCTGGTACGACGGTCCTTCACTGCTCGGGTTACTCGAAGAACTCCCTACAGGCACCGAGCTCACCGAGCTGCCGTTCCGGTTCCCGGTGCAGTTGGCGATCCGGCCTCAGGAGGCCGCCGCAGCCGAGCACCGCGATTACCGCGGCTACGCCGGGCAGGTGGCCACCGGCGTGGTGCGGCTTGGCGACGAGGTGGTGGTGCTGCCGGCCGGGCGCCGCACCACGATCGCCGGCATCGACACCGCCGACGGCTCGCTCGACGAGGCGTTCGCCTCGCAGTCGGTGACCCTGCGGTTGGCCGACGAGATCGACGTCACCCGCGGCGACCTGGTGGCCGCGGTGTCGGGGGCCCCCGAGCCCAGCCAGGATCTGACCGGCCTGGTCACCTGGCTCGCCGAACGGCCGCTGCACCTGGGCGCCCGGGTCCTGGTCAAGCACGGCACCCGGACCGTCCAGGGGGTGGTGCGCGAGATCAGCGGACGCCTTGACCTCGACACGCTGGTCCCCGTGCCCAGCGAGGTGCTCGAGCTGAACGACATCGGTCGGGTGACGCTGCGGCTGGCGGCCCCCGTCATGCCGGACGACTACGCGGTTTCGCGCCGGACCGGGTCGTTCCTGCTGATCGATCCCCAGACCGGCGGCACGCTGGCCGCCGGCATGGTGCGTGCCGCTTCCGAGTTCGACGAGGCCGCCCGTGCGGCCGCGACACTGCACTGGGTGATCTGATGCAGCGGCTCCTGCTGCTGGCGGCGGTCGGTTTCGCTGCGCAGCTCGTCGACGGCTCCTTGGGGATGGGCTTCGGTGTCACCTCCACGACGCTGCTGCTCATTGCGGGGCTCAGCCCGGCCCTGGCGTCCGCGTCGGTACACCTGGCCGAACTGGGCACGAACGTCGCCTCGGGCGTCTCCCACTGGCGGCTGGGCAACGTGGACTGGCGGCTCGTCGGACGCCTGGGCGTCCCGGGCGCGCTCGGCGCCTTCGGCGGCGCCACGTTCTTGTCGCAGATCTCCACGGCGGTGGCCAAGCCGGTGATGGCGGCGATCCTCGGCGCGTTGGGCACCTATATCCTGCTGCGGTATGCCTTCCGGCCGCCCGCAGTCGCGCACGCCCGCCGCTCACCGCACGGCTCCCGGTTCTTGGTGCCACTCGGGCTGGCCGGGGGTTTCGTGGACGCCACGGGCGGCGGCGGTTGGGGGCCGGTCGCGACCACGACGCTGCTGAGCGCCGGCAAGACCGCGCCCCGCACGGTCATCGGTTCGGTCGACACCAGTGAATTCCTGGTCTCGCTGGCGGCCAGTCTCGGCTTCGTGGTCAACCTTGGGCTGTTGGGTATCGACCTGGGCGTCGTGGCCGCGCTGCTGGTCGGTGGGCTGGTGGCCGCCCCGATCGCCGCCTGGCTGGTCTCGCGGATCCCGGCCCGCATCATGGGGGTGGCCGTCGGCGGGCTGGTGATCCTGACGAACCTGAAGACCCTGTTCGAGGCCGGCCGGCTGTCCGGTGCGCGGGCCGTCGTCGGGTTCACCTTGTTCGCCGCCATCTGGGTGGTGCTGATCGCTTGGACCGCCTGGCGGCATGGGCGCGCCCGACGGGCCCAGACGTCCACCCGCCAGTCCACCGAACTGGATGAGACAACCGAGATGGAGTGGTCGAAGTGAACGTCACCGACACTGCGATACTGGCCTGGCACGGCAGCCGCAACCCGGCCGGACGACGGCTCATCGAGCGCATCACCCGGCGGGTGGCCGGGCTCCTGCCGCGGGTGACCACCCAGATCGCGTGGGTCGACGTCGAGCCGGTGCTGCTGGCCCAGACGCTGGCCACCGCAGGCGACTGCACGGTCGTGCCCTGCTTCTTGACCGCCGGCTACCACGTGAGCCACGACATCCCGGACGCCGTGGCGTCCGCGCCGGGTGAGGTGCGCGTCACTCCACACCTGGGCGGTTCGCTGGACCGGGCGCTGATGGCCCGGGTCGCCGAAGCCGGCGGGCCGGGGAAGGCGGTTGTGCTCGCGTCAGCCGGCTCGGCGAGCCCGATCGCCCGCGCCGAGGTCGACGCCGTGGCCGCCCGCCTCGCCGACGCGGTGGGGGTGCCGGTACGAGTCGGCACCATCTACCAGTCCGGGCCATCGGTGGGCGACGCGCTGGCCGCGACCGGCGAGGCCGACGTGCTCATCGTCCCCTACCTGCTGGCGCCCGGGCTGTGGTGCAAACGGCTCGCGGCCCTCGATGCGAGGGTGGCCGAGCCGCTGGGCGACCACCTCGACGTGGCGGCGGCCATCGCCGGACGGCTCCTCCGCACCCGGCGTCCCAGCGCTCAACCAGCGTTGTCCCTTCTTTCCTGACAGATCGGAATCCTGGCCGTGACAGACGTCCAAACCCTCGACCGCGTCGTGATCCGGTTCGCCGGTGATTCCGGCGACGGCATGCAGCTGACCGGTGAACGGTTCACCGCCGATTCGGCGGTCGTCGGTAACGATTTTGCGACCCTGCCCAATTTTCCGGCGGAGATCCGGGCGCCGCAGGGCACGATCGCGGGGGTGTCGAGTTTCCAGCTGCATTTCGCGAACTCCGACATCCGCACACCGGGCGACCGGCCCGACGTCCTGGTGGCCATGAACCCGGCTGCGCTGAAGGCGAACTTCGACGACCTCAAGCGTGGCGGCGTGCTGATCGCCGACACCGCCGAATTCACCCGGCGCAACCTCGCCCGGGTCGGCTACGCGGTGAACCCGCTCGACGACGGTCTGCTCACCGACTACCAGGTGCACCGCGTCGACCTGACCGGGCTCACCATGGCTTGCCTGGCCGAGTTCGACCTGGGCCGCAAGGAGGCCTCGCGGGCCAAGAACATGTTCGCGCTCGGGTTGCTGACCTGGCTTTACACTCGCCCGGCCGAGCACACCCTCAACCTGCTGGACGCCCGGTTCGCCGCCTCCCCCAAGCTGCGCGACTCGAACAAGGCCGCCTTCCTCGCCGGCCATGCCTACGGAGAGACCACCGAGTCGTTCGCCGTCCGCTACGAGGTCGGGGCCGCGCCGGTGCCGGCGGGCACCTATCGGCAGGTGAGCGGCAACAAGGCGCTGGCGCTGGGCCTGATGGCCGGTGCGGTGAAGGCGGGGCTACCCCTGTTCCTGGGCGCCTACCCGATCACCCCGGCCTCCGACGTGCTGCACGAGTTGAGCAAGGCCACCGACCAGGGCGTGACCACGTTCCAGGCCGAGGACGAGATCGCCGCCGCCGGTGCCGCGCTCGGGGCGTCCTACGCCGGCGCACTCGGGGTGACCTCGACCTCGGGGCCGGGACTGGCCCTGAAGTCGGAGACCATCTCGCTGGCGGTGATGCTTGAGCAGCCGCTGGTGGTTTGCGACATCCAGAGGGCCGGGCCGTCCACGGGGATGCCCACCAAGACCGAGCAGGCCGACTTGTCGCAGGCGCTGTACGGACGCCACGGTGAGGCCCCGGTGCCGGTGCTGGCCGCACAGTCGCCGGCCGACTGCTTCGCGACCGCCGTCGAGGCCGTCCGTATCGCGCTGGTCTACCGGACGCCGGTCATCGTGCTGTCGGACAGCTACCTGGCCAACGGGGCCGAGCCTTGGCTGATCCCCGACCTGGCGGCGATCGAGCCGATCGACCCCGGGTTCGCGACCGAACCGAACGGGCCGGACGGCAGCTTCTGGCCGTATGCCCGTGACGAGCGGCTCGCCCGGGCCCTCGCCCTGCCCGGGACGCCCGGCCTGGAGCACCGCATCGGAGGCCTCGAGAAGGCCGATGGCAGCGGCGAGATCAGCTATGCCCCCGACAACCACGACCTGATGGTGCGGCTGCGGCAGGCCAAGGTGGACGGCATCGTGGCGGACGTTCCAGATCTGGTGGTGGACGATCCGTCCGGTGAGGCCGAGGTGCTGGTCTTGGGCTGGGGTTCGTCCTGGGGGCCGATCGGCGCCGCCGCCCGCCGCGTCCGCGAGGCCGGACGATCCGTCGCCGTCGCCCACCTGCGGCATCTGAACCCGCTGCCGGCCAATACCGGCGACGTGCTGCGCGCGTACCGGCGCGTGGTCGTGCCGGAGATGAACCTGGGTCAGCTGGCTGCGCTGCTGCGGGCGAAGTACCTCGTCGACGTGCGGTCGTTCGCCCGGGTGCGTGGGCTGCCGATCAGTGCGGCCGAGTTGGCCGCGCACCTGAATGATGTGATTGACCGGAAGGACGCCCAATGAGCATTGGACTGGCCGGTATCCCGCTGGCACCCACCCCGACCCAGCGCAAGGACTTCGTCTCCGACCAAGAGGTGCGGTGGTGCCCGGGCTGCGGCGACTACGCCGTGCTGGCCGCGTTCCAGTCGCTGATGCCCGAACTCGGCATCGCCAGGCAGAACACGGTGATCGTGTCGGGGATCGGGTGCTCGTCGCGGTTCCCCTACTACGTCGACACCTACGGGATGCACTCGATCCACGGGCGGGCGCCGGCGATCGCCACCGGGGTGGCGATGGCTCGTCCCGACCTGGCCGTGTGGGTGATGACCGGCGACGGCGACGCGTTGAGCATCGGCGGCAACCACCTGATCCACGCGCTGCGCCGCAACGTGAACATCACGATCGTGTTGTTCAACAACCGCATCTACGGCCTCACCAAGGGTCAGTTCTCACCCACCTCGGAACGGGGCAAGATCACCAAGAGTTCGCCGACGGGGTCGGTGGATCGCCCGTTCGACCCGGTGACGCTGGCCCTGGGTGCCGAGGCGTCCTTCGTGGCACGCACCATCGATTCCGACCGCTCGCACCTGATGTCGGTGCTGCGCGCGGCAGTCGAGCACCGGGGCGCGTCGCTGGTGGAGATCTACCAGAACTGCCCGATCTTCAACGCCGGCGCGTTCGACCACCTCAAGCAGGCCGACTCGCCTGCGCTGCTCCCGCTCGAGCACGGTCGGCCGGTCGTCTTCGCCGACGACCGGCTGGCGGTGACGCGTGGGGACGACGGACGCCTCGCGGTGCGGTCGCGCTGCGATGTCGACGAGGCGAGCATCGTCGTGCACGATGCGCACTCCCCCGACGCGGGTCTCGCCTTCCAGTTGGCGCAGCTGGCCAGCTCGTCCGACTGGCCGGCCGCGCCGATCGGAATCTTCCGCAGCGTCGAGCGGGCGGTCTTCGACGACGAGGCCCGTCGGCGAGTCTCGATGCCGCCCGACCGCCAGGCCGCCCTGCAGAAGCTGGTGGCCGGCCGCGAGACCTGGACCGTGTTGTGAGTGGACCGCTCCGGTATCTGTCGTCGTGTCGCCATGGCCCCGGGCAACGCCGGTGCGAGAATTGCGCCACCCGATCCCATGAGCACAAGGAAGGTGCATCATGTCCGTTCGTCGCCACCACACCTCCCCCAGTCGTAGCGCCCGGACGTTGGTGCAACTGCTCGTCGTCGTGCTGGTGGCAGCCGTCGGCTCGGTGCTGCCCGCCGCGACCGCGCACGCGGTCACCGACTATGGGTACGACATCTCGTGGCCCCAGTGCCCGAACGGCCAACCGATGCCGCCGGCCGATACCTCGTTCGTCATCATCGGGCTGACCCGGGGTCTGGCCTTCACCGAGAACCCCTGCCTGCAGACGCACGCCAATTGGGCCCGCGACAACCAAATCCCGGGGCAGGCGTACGCTATGGCGACCTTCCCGACCACCGCCCAGCTCGCCAGCTACGGCGGCAGCGGGCCTTGGCCGAGCGCCAACCGCGCCGACCAGCTGCGCAATGTGGGCTACGCCGAGGGACGCGCGGCGGTGGCCTCGCTGAACAAGGTGGGCTGGAACCCGGGCGTGGTGTGGATCGACGTCGAGCCGCGTCCGGCCCAACCGTGGCCGAGTTCGACGTCGGCGCAGAAGCTGGAGAACCGCTACGTCATCACCGGGCTGATGCGTGCGCTGGACGAGGCCGGCTACGGTTATGGCCTGTACTCGTACCTCAACGGCTGGAATGAGATCACCGAGGGCTGGCAGCTGACCGGGGTGCCGGTGTGGACCGCGTCCGGCACACTCGACTACCCGAACGAGGCAGTTGACAAGTGCACCTCGGTGAGCTTCTCCGGCGGCCCGGTCTACCTCTCGCAGTGGACCGACGGCACCTACGATTACAACCTGACGTGCGGTGACGCGTCGTTCGCGAACTTCAACAGCAGCAGGTTCGTGGACTTCCCACCCCGGATGCTCTTCCTCGACCAGATCGAGTGGCTGGCCGACAGCGGTATCAGCACCGGTTGGGTTGAACCCGAAGGGACGCTGACCTACCGTCCGTGGCAGCCGATCACTCGGGACGCGATGGCGGCGTTCTTCTACCGGCTCGCCGGCAACCCGGCCTTCGATGTGCCCGCGACCTCACCGTTCACCGACGTCACTCCGGCGACACCGTTCTACAAAGAGATGACCTGGATGCACGCCCAGGGCATCGCGACCGGCTACGCCGACGGCACGTTCCGGCCGTGGGATCCGGTGAACCGCGACGCGATGGCGGCATTCATGTACCGGTACAAGGGCAGCCCCGCCTACGCCGCGCCGGCCACCTCGCCGTTCACCGATGTCGCGCCGACCGACCAGTTCTACACCGAAATGGCGTGGCTGCGGTCTACCGGAGTCTCCACTGGCTGGCCGGACGGCAGTTACCGTCCGGTGACACCGGTCATGCGGGACGCGATGGCCGCTTTCCTGTACCGGCTCAACGGGATTTGATCAGGACGAAGGCTGTGTCGCGCAAGACGAGGGCCGGGCTAGGTCACCCCGCTGCGGGGGTGGCCAGCACCGGCCGCGAGGACGTCGCGGGCGGCGGGCAGCAGCCGGCTGCGCACGCCGGGTCCCAGGCCGGCAGGTCGCCGACCACGTCGACGCCGACCGACCCCAGCCTCTCGTTGACCACCTGAACGAGGGCGGACACGAAGGCAGGGTGGGTGCCGACGGTGGAAGCCCGGACGAACCCCAGCCCCACCTTGTGGGCGGTGGCCGCCGCCTCGATGTCGAGGTCATGGATGACCTCCATGTGGTCGCAGATGAACCCGATCGGGGCGAGCAGCACCGCTGTGCGTCCGGCTCGGGCCAGTTCGACAATCGCTTCGTTGACGTCGGGTCCGAGCCATGGCGAATGCGGCGGCCCAGACCGGGAGCAGTAGACCAGCCGCCACGGCAACTCCCGCCCCAGGACGGCGCTGACGCCGGCGGAGACCAGCCTCGCCACCTCCATGTGCTGTGCCGAGTAGGTCGCCGGACGCGCGGTCCCCGAGGCTGCCTCCATCAAGGTCGGGATGGAGTGGGTGACGAAGACCAGCTCCGTCGTGGGCGCACCCGCCGCCGCCAACTGCCGGAACGCGGCGACCACAGCAGCCACGTTGGCAGCCACGAATCCGGCAGTGTTGAAGTAGGAACGCACGTAGTCAACCTGAAGTGGCACACCAAGGGTGGACACCTGCGCGGCGATGTCGTCGCGGTATTGGCGGCAGCCGGAGTACGAGGAGTACGCCGCGGTGATCAAGGTAAGCACCCGGCGACCACCGGAATCGGCGATCTGGCGCAGGGCGTCGATGGTGAACGGATGCCAGTTGCGGTTGCCGATGACGACAGGCAGCTTGATGCCCTCTGCCAGCAGCGCGGCAGCCAGCGCGTCCCGCAGCGCCTCGGTTTGTTCGTTGATGGGTGAGTGCCCGTCGAACAGTCGGTAATGCGCACCGACCTGTTCCAGCCTGGCGTCGGGGATCGCCTTTCCGGCGGTCACGTTGCGCAGGAACGGCACCACGTCGGCGAGCTGGCGTGGCCCACCGAAGCCGGCGAGCAGGATGACGTCGTAGTTCACCGAACCTCGACCCCCAGCACCGCGTGCAGCGCCGCCCGGAACTCGTCTTCTTGGCCCGCCCGCCCTGCGGCGTGGGCTCGCTCGGTGGGCACATGCAACAGCGAGCCCACGAGGCGCTTCAACGCCCTGGTGGCCTGCTCGACCGTGACTTCGCCCTCAGCGGGCAGCCGGGATATCTCTCGCTGGAGCACCTCATCTGCCATTCGGCGGACGGCCACCACCTCGGCCGCCAGGGCCCGCGAGGCGACTTGGGCTTGATAGGCAGACAGATGCTCTCCGACGATGGCCTCGCCACGGGCTATCTCGTCGGCGGCGGCAGCGGGCACGGCCCGTGCGACATCTGCCAAGGTGATCAGCTCGACGCCCGGCAGCGCGGAGACGGCGTCCTCCACGTCTCGGTGCAGCGCCAGGTCGATGATGACCAGTTGACGCCCGTCGCGCCGCGCCATGACCGGGGCCAACGCCTCTTCGGTGATCGCATGGATCCCGGTACCCCGGCAGGCCACCACCACATCGGCGCTCACCAGTGCGGGTCCCATCCCGCCGACCGGAAGTGCCTGAACATGGTGCCGTTCGGCGAAACCGTCAGCGCGACCCGATGCCGAGTGCACCGCGATGGCGTGACACCCTCGACCCCGCAGTTGCGCCAGGGAGGCGCCGGCATAGGAACCGGTGCCCGCGATGACAGCGCGGGCACGATCCCAGCAGACCCCGAGTCCCTCTGCCAGATCCAGGGCAACAGCCACCGACGACCGCCCCGCGTCCCCCAAGCGCGTGCGTCGGCCCACATCGCGTGCGGCCTCCAGCGCTGCGATCGCCAGGCGCTCCAAGGCCGGTGAGAGCGTCGCCTGTGCGCGCGCCACTTCCACCGCACGGCGCACCTGGCCGCGAACCTCTTGCTCGCCGACCACGGCCGAGGACAGTCCGGCTGCCACCCGAAGCAAGTGGTGGGCCACTTCACCGTCCCGGACCAACTGCAACAGACCGTCGATCTCCGGCACACTGCGCCCCGTGGCCGCCGCCACCACGGCCAGCGCCTGGGTTGCCGCGTCATCGCCTGCGGCGTCCAGATAGACCTCGAAGCGGTTGCAGGTGGCGAGCACGAGGACGCCCTGGACGTCGGGGCGGCCCGCTATCTGCGAGCCCAGGTCGTCAGCGCAGTTGAAGACCCCGACGTCACTGAGATCCAGCTCGTGATGGGTGGCACGCAGCAGTTGAAGGGGCACGATCGACCAGGTTCCCTGTCCGGTTTGTGGGGCGCGATAATCGTACAGTGACTCCTCCCAGCCCCACCGCGGGGGCGCTGCCCGAGCTTGTCGAGGCCTACCGTGGACGACGCCCCGAGCGCCTGCCGATCTGGTTCATGCGGCAGGCAGGCCGTTCGCTGCCGGAATACCGCCGGGCACGAGCCGGCCTGGGGATGCTGGAGGCCTGCACGACGCCCGATCTGGTTGCCGAGATCACCGCGCAGCCGGTTCGCCGCTACGGGGTGGATGCCGGCATCTTCTACTCCGACATCGTCGTGCCCTTGTATCTGGCCGGTGTGGACGTGACGATCGAGACCGGCGTGGGTCCGGTCTTCGCCGATCCGGTCTGCGACGATGCGGCACTTGCCCGGCTCACCGCCCATGAGCCCGCCGACCTCAACGTGATCATCGAGGCTGCGCGGCTCGCCTCAGCTGCTATCCCGGTGCCGTTGATCGGTTTCGCCGGCGCACCCTTCACGCTGGCTGCCTACGCGGTTGAGGGCCGATCCTCCCGCGACCATCTGGCCGCGCGCACCCTGATGCATGCGCGGCCGGCGAGCTGGGACCGGCTGATGACGTGGATGGCCGACCAGTCCGGGGCATTCCTCGCCGCCCAGGTGGCGGGCGGAGCGCAGGCCGTCCAGCTCTTCGATTCATGGGCGGGGTCGTTGTCCGCCGCGGACTACCGGCGCTTCGTCCTGCCCTACTCCGCGCGAACGCTGGCCTGGGTG
Source organism: uncultured Propionibacterium sp. (assembly GCA_937867175.1). Lineage (GTDB taxonomy): Bacteria > Actinomycetota > Actinomycetes > Propionibacteriales > Propionibacteriaceae > Brooklawnia. Next base: position 10,437 of record CALMKG010000495.1, read on the forward strand.
CGCGGGCAGGTGCCCGTGGTGCACTTCGGAACCGGCACCGGGGAGTTCCTGACTGCACTGGCTGAGGCGGGCGCCGACGTGGTGGGTGTCGACCACCGGATTCCCCTTGATGAGGCCTCCCGACGGCTCGGCGGCGCCACCCCGGTGCAGGGCAACATCGACCCAGCCCTGCTGGGCGGACCGTGGGAGGTGCTGGAGACCCACGTCCGCGATGTGGTGGCGCGGGGGGCGGCAGCTCCGACACACGTGGTCAATCTCGGCCACGGAGTACCACCGACCACGAACCCGGACGTCTTGACCCGAGTCGTCGAACTGGTGCACACGCTGTGACGATCCGAATCACCGGCGAGCCTCGGCGCGCAGGGGTGTTCGCTACCGCAGCGCGTCAGCAACTACCGCGGCGGCGGCAGCCTTGCCCGAAGTGACCACGTCCGGCAGACCGACACCCCGGTAGCTGGCCCCGGCCAACTGCCACTGCGGACGAACCGAGATGGCGGCGTCGATGGCCGCGAGGCGGTCCTGGTGACCGACGACGTACTTGGGCATCCGGTCCGCCCACCTGGCGATGCGACGGACGCAGGGCTCGCTGCGGGTGCCGAACGCCTCCGAGACGTCGCGCTCGACCACGGCGAAGACCTCGGCGTCCGAACGCCGCTGCAGGGCGAGCGAGCGTTCGGGCAGGAACGATCGGATCAGCACACTGCCCTCGGGTGCCCGGGACGCCCACTTCCCGGAAGTGATCGTGCAGCCACTGGACGCGCTGCCGCTGCCGGCATCAAGGAAGCCGTGACCGATCGGAGGCGAGGAGAAAGCGTCGGGCGGGTAGCCCAGCGTGACGACCGCGGTCGAGGTGTGTGGGATAGTTCGAAGCGCCGCGGCGGCGTCCGGCAGTTCACCGGCCACCAGCCGCGCGGTGACCGGCGCCGGCGTGGCGAAGATGATGGCGTCGCAGTCGACGACCTCCCCCGAGGCCAGCCTGAGGTGGGACGCGGCGCCGCCGGTGGAGGCCTCCTCGGCAGCCACACCCAGACGTTCCTGGTAGCCCGGCTGGGCGCGCAGGTGCGCGGTGACCGCGTCCACCAGGTCACCCAGCCCACCGCGCAGGGTGCGGAACGGCGAACCACCACCACCCGCGCGGGCCGCGCGTCCCGACCTCAGGCTCGCCAGAATCAGGCTGCGGCTGTCACGTTCGTAGCTGCGCAGCATCGGCAGCACGGAGTCGAGGCTGAGTTCCTCGATGGAGGTGCCGTAGATGCCGCCGATCAGCGGGTCGGCCAGCCGTTCGATGACAGCCGGTCCGAGCCGGTGACGCAGGAATCGGCCGATGGCGATGTCGTCGTCCCCGAGGTGGCGGGGCAGCACGAGGTCGAGGCCGGCACGCAGCTTCTGCGGCCAGGTGAACAGCCTGGTGCGCACGAACGGGCCGAGCCGGGTGGGCAGCACCAGACCCATGCCTTCCGGTAGCGGCACCATCTGGTCGGCGCTGCGCAGGTGGACGACGCGTGGCTCGGTGACTGAGATAATCTGCTCGCCGAGCCCGAAGCGATGGGCGAGTTCGGCGGCGGCGGGACGGTAGGAGACGAACGAGTCGGGGCCGTGTTCGATGGTGAAGCCGTCCACGCGCTCGGTGACGACCTTGCCGCCCGCTCTTGGGGCGGCGTCGACAAGGATGACCGCAGCGCTGGCATCGAGAAGGTCGACTGCGGCTGACAGCCCGGCCATACCGGCACCGACGATGGCGACCCTCACCTTGCCGCGCCCGCGGGTTGGCGCGTCGGCGATGTCGGGTCGCCGGCGAAGGACGCAGCGGCTGCGCCGTCAGCAGGGTATCGCGGCGGGAGGTGTGGGCAGAACGGGTCTTCCGCCAGCGGATCTGCGAAGGCGGAGTAGGCGCGCGCCCGGGAGCCACCGCAGATCTGCTGGTACTGGCAGTGATGGCAGCGGCCCCCCAACTGACGTGGATCGTGCAGTGCTGCGAACAGCGGGGCGTCCCGGTAGACGTCCACGATGGAGTCGGTACGCACATCGCCGAGCGGGATGGGCAGGAAACCGGCAGGGCAGATCTCACCAAGGTGGGAGACGAACATGACGCCGTGGCCATCCCTCACACCGAAGCTGCGCGCGACGCGAGTGCGACGCGCCTGCTCGGGTGTGAGTCCGGCGGCCCGCATCTCTTCCATGGCCACCCGGCGGTAAGAGGGTGCCTCGGTGGTGGCCACCACGAAGGGGGCCACGCAGCTGATGCCGTGGACCCAGCGCATGAACTCCTCGCCGTCTGCCGGCGACAGCGGCTCGAGAACCGCACCGCGCCCGACGCTGATCAGGAAGAACAGGCTCCATCGGGTGAGCGGAAGGGGCTTGAGCAGTTCGTAGACGGCGGGGATGTCAGCGGCCGTCTCGGCGGTGACCAGCGTGTTCACTTGGAGGGGCAGGCCCAGTTCGCCGGCCCAGTCGATGGCGGCCAGCGTGCGCACATAGGTGCCCTCGATGCCACGGATCGCGTCGTGGCGCTGCGCGGTGGACCCGTCAAGGCTCAACCCGAGGCCGGTGACCCCATGCTGGGCCAGCGTTGCCAAGACATCCCGAGTGAGCGCGTCCGTCGCCGCCGGAGTGATGGAGACCTCGACGCCCAGGCGGCGGGCCTCGTCGATGAGGGGCAGCAGGTCTCGGCGTTCCAGCGGGTCACCGCCGGTGAGGATCAGGGTGGGCATCGGGTCGCCGAACCCGGGGATCTGCCGGATGAACGCCAGACCCTGTGCGTGGGTCAGTTCGCCCGGGTGCGGGTCGGGCATGGCGGCTGCCCGGCAGTGGCGGCAGGCGAGCGCGCACGCCTGGGTCATCTCCCAGTAGATGTTGAGCGGGGTGAGCGAGTAATCCCTGGAAGCGTGCCGCACGGGATCACCATAGACCAGCCCGGAGTTTTCCCGATACCGCAGCGCGCACCTGAGGTGGCGGCAGATTTGGGGGTTGGACGCCGTCGGCTTCGGCGGATCGGTCGGATTCGCTAGACTCGCTTCGACGCGCCTATAGCTCAGTTGGCAGAGCAGGGGACTTTTAATCCTCGGGTCCAGGGTTCGATCCCCTGTGGGCGCACCGGACGGCGGGAGCCACCCGCTTGCGCGGCCGCTGCCCGGTCGCGAAGCCCATCAGCCTGTCGGCCGGATACACAGCGCATCAGTTGCGCACCATGATCGGGCGATCGGTTGCGGACGATCAGCTCGGCCCCACCAACGGAAGTCCATGCGCCGGTTCGGGCGAGCTGGCTTGCGCCACGCCGGCCAACCGCTCCCGCTCTTGCGCCACCACCTGTCTCGCCAGCTCCGCTTCCGACAAGTCGAAGGCCTCCGGCGCGCTGGCGGCGGTCTCGCTTTGCCGCGCGAAGGCGCTGAAGATGCGACGCTTCTCGGCCAGCAGCTCGACGATCCGCTCGTCCACCCCCTCGTCGGTGAGAAGTCGGTGCACTTGGACGCTCTGCACCTGCCCCATCCGGTGGGCCCGCGCGATGGCCTGGTCCTCAAGCGAGGGTTTGAGCTGCGGCTCGCAGATCACCACTACCGAGGCAGCCTGGATGTTCAAGCCAACGCCGCCCACTTGGATCTGGGCGACCAGGACCGCACCACCCACGGCTTTCGAGAACTCATCGACGATGGCCTGCCGCTGCTCGGCCCGAACTGCCCCGGTGAGTGGGCCCATCACGCGGCCAGGAATGTGCGTTTTGACCAGGTCGAGCACGCTGTGGAAGTAGGAGTAGACGATGACCTTGCGTCCGTTGCCTTCGGCTTCTTCGACGATCGACAGCAGCCGTTCCATCTTCGAAGACTGCTCTCCGCTCTGCATGGCTGCTTGCCGCATCGCCATGAAGTTTCCCGCCTGCACCGCACCCCAATAGGCCGTTTGATCAGCTTCACTGAGCGGAACCCACTCCTCGACATCGATCCGCTCGGGCAGTTCGGTGAGGACGTCCTCCTGGTTGCGTCGCAAGTACGCGGGTGCCACCGCCCGGCGAAAACCTCCCGGCGCCAGGTCCTCAGTCTGTGCGGCCAGGTCGGGACGGACATAGCTCACCAACTGGCGGAACTCATCGACACGGTTCTCCAGCGGGGTGCCCGTCATCAGCAGCGCCAGCCACGCCGACTCCAACAGTTGGGCGGTGCGTTGGGACCGTTTGGCGCTCGGGTTCTTGATGGCATGGGCCTCGTCCGCAATCAGGCCGTCCAGCGCCATGTTGCCGTACTTCGGAAGGTACCAACCGAGGCTTTCGTAGGTGGTGACGGCTACCCCGCCCCGGCGGAGCCACTCGCGTCCACCCCATTCCCTGTCATTGCCATGCAGCCGGTGTGCTGCCAAATCTGTCTTGCTGGAGATCTCACGCATCCAGTTCGTGATCACCGACGCCGGGCAGAGCACCAGGAAGTGCGCCTTGCCCATGCTGCGAAGGTGCGCCAGCACCGCGAGGGCCTCAACCGTCTTCCCCAGGCCCATCTCGTCGCCGATGATCACCTTGCGCTGGACGAGGACGAAGCGCGCGGCAAACGCCTGGTAGCCACGCAACGACACCCGCAGGTAGTCGGTCTTCAATTCCTGTGCGCGCACCGCATCAACGATGTCTTGCGGAAGGTCACCCCGGGCCTTCTCGGCGTCGTCCTTGGCGAGCCCCAGCTCAGCCAGCCAGGTGAAGTACTCCGCCGCGTGGGACGCGAAGTGCTCCCACAGGTCGCCGGTCGGTTCGCGCCACTGCTGGTACCGAATGGCGTTGCCGGCCAGCCTCTCGATCTTGGTCTCGAGTGCCTGCGGATCCGACCCCGACGCGGTGGCGACCGCCAGTTCGGCCGGCTCCCTGGGCAACACCTCCGCGAGGGGACGCAGCTCCTCGACGAGGGCCCGGTCCTCGTCCAGGGTGCGGAACTCTGAGCGGTACCAGCCGTAACGGCGCAAAGCACTCAGCAACCCGGTCGTTTCGACAGTGCGGTTCTTGATGTCGATCAGCACCGGCATCTCTTCAAACGTGGTGTTGAGCAGGGCGTGAGCCGCTCCCGAAATGCGTCTGGCCGACAGCTCACCCACGCCGTCGATCTGGGTCAGTTGATCACCGAACCGCAGGACGTCGCCCACCGTCGTCCAGCCGACACGTTCCAGTGGCCCCAGTTGCAGTCGATCCCGGGTCACGTCCCTGAGCCGATCCAGGGGGATGTCTTGCACCCGACGATGACTCTCCGCCTGCCGGACGCGGTGCCCGGCGTCGATTGCTGCCTGTCGCAGCCGGTCAAGCGTCACCGCCGCGCTGTTCACCCGTGCGGACGCCGTGCCGAAGGAGCCCAAATGGGGCCCAGCGATCATCGAACGCTCTGGATAGGCCTGATCAGCGAACCCGAACCCGGGCTCGAGGATCGCGTGCAGCGCGGGTGGAGGCTGCCTGGGTTCAGGCACTGCCAGGGGCGGCCAGGTCTCAAGGCCCATCTCGTCCAGCCTTGTGGCCCGTTCGCGCAACCACTCGGCAGCCCCGGCCGCTTTCTGCCGAGCGCTGCTCGATGCGAACAGCCGCAACAGGCCGATCTCTGCCTTCAGGTCATGGGCAACTGCTTCGACGTCGGCTGAGTACTGAGCCAAACTCTGGGCGGCATTGGGGTCAAGTGGGACAAGCAGGTTGCGGCGCCGGATGTCTTCGAGTAGCTGGCGATCGGTCTCGAGCAGCGGCAGCACACGACAAGAGCCGGTGTCCAGTGTGAGCTCGGCTGTTCGCGCGCGAAATGTCTGTTCCCCCTGGTCCCCGGCGATCTGCACTTGCCCACGTGCCTGCAGTTGCGCGCCCAGCCGGGTGGCCCTGACCCTTTCTGAAGCAAGGAGCTGCTTCAACGCCGCCCGCTCGTCGCGATCCATTAACCCAGTGGCTTCCGTTATCGTGGCCGGTGAATCGTTGGCCCAGCCTGTTTCAAGTCATCAGGACTCTAGCAAGGGTCAACGAGCCACTACAGCGAGAGGTGCCAGGGTGCGGCTAGAAGACGTGTGCGCCGGACAGCGGCTGGCCGGAGTCATCCCCGGCGATGCGGTCACTGTGCTCGCTGCCGAGTGGTACGGCCGGGACGCCGTAGCGCTCACCTATCGAACGACAGCCGGCGGTCTCGGCCAACGGAATCTGTTCCGCGCCGACGAAGCGCTGGTCGAAATCGCGCGCGCGGCCGGGCGTCCATTCGATGCACCGGCCGCCGACTTCAAGCTGGCCGCCGAGGCGCAGCGCATCCGATCGGCCGGCCTGTTCGATCCGATGCTGGCGGTAGCCACCAGCGAGGTGGAGCCACTGCCCCATCAGATCAGCGCTGTCTACGGCGAACTGCTGCCCAAGAGACCGTTGCGGTTCTTGCTGGCCGACGACCCCGGTGCCGGCAAGACAATCATGGCAGGCCTCTACATCAAGGAACTGATCCTGCGCGACGACGTCAAGCGCTGCCTGGTCGTCGCGCCGGGTGGGCTGGTCGAGCAGTGGCAGGATGAACTGCTGTTCAAGTTCGGCCTCTACTTCGAGATCCTCACCACCGCGATGCTCGACGCGAACGTGAACATCAACGTCTTCGACACGCATCATTTGTTGGTCGCGCGCATGGACCAGCTCTCGCGCAACGAACAGCTCAAGGGCAAGCTGGCCGAGACCGAATGGGACCTGGTCGTCGTCGATGAAGCGCACCGGATGGCGGCGCACTACTTCGCGGGCAAGCTGCAGAAGACCAAGCGGTTCGAGCTGGGCGAGCTCCTCGGCAGGACGACCCGTCACCTCCTGCTGATGACGGCAACCCCGCACTCGGGCATCGAAAAGGACTTCCAGCTGTTCCTGACCCTGCTCGACAAGGACCGCTTCGAGGGCCCCTACCGCGAGGGCGTCCATCACGTCGACACCAGCGACGTGATGCGCCGGATGATCAAGGAGAAGCTGCTGACCTTCGATGGTCGTCCGTTGTTCCCGGAGCGGATCGCCGAGACGATTCCCTACGAGCTGACTCCGATCGAACAGGCGCTGTATGAGCAGGTCACCGACTACGTGCGGCAGGGTTTCAACCGGGCCGAAAGGCTCAACGACAAGCGGAAGAACACCGTCGGGTTCGCCCTGACCGTGCTGCAGCGGCGCCTGGCGTCCAGCCCCGAGGCGATCCTGCGCTCGCTGGAGCGCCGAGCGAAGCGGCTTGAGAAGCGCAAGATCGAAGTGCAGAACGGCACGTACCGCGAGGAGAGTCTCGAAGTCGACCCATCGGTCTACTACGAAGACGAGTTCACGGCCGAGCAGGTGGAACAGGCCGAGGAAGAGTTGGTGGACGCCGCCACCGCGGCCCAGACGATCGCCGAGCTGAACACCGAGCTCGCCGAGTTGGCAGACCTCATCGTGCTGGCCCGGCGGGTGCGCAACTCCGGCCACGACCGCAAGTGGGTCGAACTCAGTACCATCCTGCAAGACCGTGACCTGCGTCACGACGGCAACGGACGCCCCCGCAAACTGATCATCTTCACCGAGCATCGGGACACCCTCGAATACCTGGTTCGCAACGTCGGCGACCTGCTGGGCAGCCGCGACGCCGTCCAGTCAATTCACGGCGGCATCGGTCGCGCCGACCGACGGCGAATCACCGCGGAGTTCACCAAGAACCCCAGCAGTCAGGTACTGATCGCGACCGACGCCGCTGGTGAAGGCCTCAACCTGCAGGCCGCCAACCTGATGGTCAACTACGACCTGCCCTGGAACCCGAACCGGATCGAGCAGCGGTTCGGACGCATCCACCGCATCGGGCAGACCGAGGTCTGCCGGCTGTGGAATCTTGTCAGCGCCAACACCCGGGAAGGCGAGGTCTTCAGCAGGTTGTTGGACAAGCTGGACGAACAACGCCGCGCCTACGGCGGCGAAGTGTTCGACGTCCTCGGCGAGGCCTTCGAGCAGACGCCGCTGCGCACCTTGCTGATCGACGCCATCCGCTACGGTGACCGGCCCGAGGTGCGGGCCCGAATGCATGAAGTCATCGACCACCAGGTAGGTGACGGCCTGAAGGAACTGCTGCAGGAGCGGGCCCTGGCGTCCGAAGTGCTCTCGAAGGCCGAGCTCGCCGAACTGCGGCAGGCAATGGACGACGCCCGCGCCCGACGATTGCAGCCGCACTACATCGAGTCGGCGTTCCGCGGCGCATTCGGCCGACTGAATGGTCGCATGGTCAGGCGGGAACGCGGACGCTATGAACTGACCAGCGTGCCGACTGCCGTCCGAGCGGGAAGTGCGCTGCCGATCCCGACGCGGTATGAACGCGTGACCTTCGACCTGCGCCACGCACAGCAGGACGGTCTGGCTCGGGCAGACCTGTTGGGCCCGGGACATCCACTGCACGATGCCGTCCTGGACGTGACCAGCCGCGAACTCAAGCCCGCGCTCGAGTCCGGCACTGTGTTGGTCTCTGCAGCAGTCACCGAGCCCCAACTGCTGGTGGGCGTGGTCGCCGAGGTGGTTGACGGATCGGACGCGTCCATCTCCCGAAGGTTCAGCTACGCGTTCGTCAATGCAGCCGGTGATGTTATGGACGCCGGGCCGGCGCCCTACCTGGACTGCGCCGCCGCTCCGGCCGGCTCAGTCACGGACGCCGCAAGACGGCTGCCGTGGCTACCGGGTGCCGAAGAGCAGGCGGTCAGCTGGCTGGTTACCGACCGGCTGGCCGAGTTCCTGGCCGAGGTGCAACCAGGCCGGCAGGCCGAGTTGGCGAAAGTCCGGTCGCAGGTCATTGAGCGGCTTACATCTGAACGCGACCGCCTCCGCAGCCAGGCAATCGCCGCCGCCGATAAGGAGCGACTGGGTGACAAGCCCAAGGAATCGTCCAACAGTCTCAACCGCAAGGCGGAAGACCTGGAAGTCCGGTTGCGGCGCAGGCTCGAAAAGCTGGAGCAGCAGGAGCGGCTGGCAACCCGTCCGCCGCGCATCACCACCGCGGCCGTGGTGCTGCCACTTCCCCAGGTTGTCGACCAACTCGCCCCTGATGAGCCGCTTCGGCATGCCCTGGGGACAGCGGAAGTGCGGCGGCGCGGTGTGGCGGCCGTTTTGGCGCATGAGCTGCGACTCGGAAGAGTCGCAGCAGAGCAGACGTCGAGCGATCGGCTGTGCGATGTCATCTCGACGCTGCCCGACGGCGGGACGATGCCGATCCACGTCAAGGTCCGTGCCGACGGGGTGGGCGACTTCTTCATCAGCCACAACGAGGTGCTGACCAGCAAGAATGTCGCACCCAAGTACCGGCTGGCGCTGGTGCAGGTGAGCGACGCCGGGCCCATGCTCGACGAGGTTCGGTATCTGTCGGACCCCTTCACAGGCACGGACCTGGGTGACATCCAGGCCAGCGGCCTGCGTGGCGACTGGACGCGGCTGTGGGCGCGCGGGGCGGAACCGTTCTGAGGGCGAGCCCGCCCGGCCCAGGCTTTCGGCATGTCCGCGATGCGGCGTAACTTCATCGTCGACCTGCTGCTGATCAATCGAAGGGGGCTTGGATGACTGCGACTCCCCCGCAGCTGCACGGACGCGGGCAGACCGCCACCAGACGGCTACTCGTGACAGTGCAAGACCCCGAGACCAAGGCTTACCGCCCTGTCGGATTCCTGAGGTACGACGGGGACCAGTACACCTTCGCCTACCTTCGTCGGGAACGCGAGCGCGAGGGCTTTCGCCCGCTGCCTGGGCTCGCGCGAGCGGCCGATGGTCCTCTGCGGTCGGCAACGCTGTTCCCGCTGTTTGCCGAGCGAGTCATCTCCTCCCGTAGACCAGACCGCGAGCTTTCGATGGACGCCCTCGGGCTGCCGCTCGATGCCGAACCGATGGAAGTACTCGCTCGGTCACATGGCCAGCGGGTTGGCGACCTCATCGAACTACTGCCCGCTCCCGAAGCAGCCGCCGGTCAAGTGGTGGACTTCACGTTCCTTGCTCATGGCGTCCGCTATCTCACCAAAGCCGAGCAAGATCGGATCTGCGCATTGCGCGCTGGCGACCAACTGCTGCTACGCCGAGACGTTGAAAACCCGGTCAATCGGAGGGCCTACTTGGTCACTGACTTGGAGGACGCCCGGCTCGGCTGGCTGCCGGATCCCTTGATCAATGTTGTCGACTCCATGGAGGACCGCCAACTCGCGGTCGAGCGTGCAAATGGGCCCGAAGTCGGCTTCCATTTTCGGCTCCTGGTTTGGTTCTCCGGAACGGTCTCGCGCGACAGGCCACTGTCTACTGGGCCGCAATGGGAGACGGTCTGAAGGGCCTCCCCGCGCGGATTCGCCAATGGGTCACACCATGGCACCCGCTGCTGCGTCAGCGATATCCACAGTTGCGACCCCGAGGCTAGGGACCATTCACGAGGTTTCAGAGTGGATTACTTTCTACAACACCGTCAGGGCGCACTCGGTGCTGGAATACCGGACACCCGATCCCGGACGCGGTCAGGCAACGGATGTCGTGTCGGGCAAATCCCGTGGCCGCCACCGGGCAATTCTCATGACCGCCAGCGGGCAACCACATGACCGTCACTGGGTAGTATCGCGTGGCTGTCGTCACCCGCAATGACGCCAGCATCGGCACTCACTGAGACGCACAACATCGCGCGCGCAGCGCAGATCAGGGCGTCTGCGGGCAACCATTTGAGCCGCCAGTGGGCGTCCCCTTTCACCCGGTCAGACGTCGCGTAGCCGTTCGGCCAGCGGGGTGAGTTGGTGATCGACGAGGTCGAGGATCAGATCCGGGTTCACGCGGAAGTACTCGTGAACGACGATATTGCGCAGGCCCGCGATCGCAGCCCACGGAACATCAGGCATCCGATCTCGCGTCTCGCTCGGCAGGGAGCGGACCGCCTCACCGATCACGGCGAGATTACGCAGGACAGCGTCGTAGGCCATCGACGCGAGTTCTTCGGACCGGAGGTAGGCTCGCGTAGTCCTGACAACGCTGGATCGCCTGGAGGATGTCCGCAAGGCGCTCTTCGTCGGATCGGGTCACAGCGGCACCGCATCGGCCAAAGCGCTGGACGAAACCTCATCACGCAACAGCGACTCGGCCACCACATCAACCCGCAACCCCAAGAGCTGGCTCATTTCCTCAGCGACGCCAGCGACACGCAGCAGGTCATTCCCACCGCCAGGCAGCAAGTCCACCAGCACGTCGATGTCACTACCCCGAGTGGCGTCACCACGGGCCACGGAGCCGAACAGTCGAGGGTTCGTCGCCCGGTAACGGCGCAGGATGACAGCCACGGCATCGCGATGCGCCGCGATCGCGGCACGCAGCGACACACTCTCGGCCGTCACGATGCTCATGCAACAAGGATACTGGTCGACCGCTTCGCTCAGAATGATCAATCGCCCCGACGGGGGCATATGTCTTGTGGCGTACGCACGTCAGGTCCAGCCTGGAGGCTACCCTCGGGCACAGTGCCGGTACATAGATCAGGGTGTCCGCCACCCGAATACTGGCGCGGTACGCCGACCTGCTAGACCGGCTGCCAGTGATCGAGTACCTCACCCTGGACCATGCCCTGGCGCTGGTCGCGGATCTCGGCGCAGGCCCAGTCCGCGACATAGGACTTCTCGACTCCGCAATCCACCGACCGCAGGTCAGCATGCTCGGCCGGGACGCGTGATTTCATCCGGCTACGGGTATCGTGTCGGGCCGGGCTCACCCCCGCGTGCGCGGGGACGTCTGAGTGTGTGGGTGTGGCGGCTTGACCGGCGAGGGCTCAC
>CALMKG010000496.1 GCA_937867175.1 uncultured Propionibacterium sp.
CATTGCCCCGCGGGGGCGGTGTCGGGGTCGATCATTCCGCCCGCGGTCCACTCGAGGTAGCCCTCGAAGCCAGACGGTGGTGAGGCAGTGTTCATACCGATCCCCAGACGTGGCGTGCTCTTGCACGGAGTCTACGGCAGGCGCGAGATCACGCACCGCGTGTCGGGTCGCAGGACGGGGCGCCCGGTGCGGGCGATGTGTCGTGAGGAGTCGACCCTCAACTGCCCCAACAGTTGCGAATCCCGTATTTCACGTTGCGGGTGTCCACGCCGGTCGCCGGCGTCCCGCTGACCAGTTGGACCGAGGTCTTCAGGAAACCCGGGGGGCTGAACTGCCATGCAAGAACGCACGCCTGCTTCCTCAGCTGTGGGCGTTGGGCGACCAGACTCGACTCGCCGTAGAGTTGACAGGCATTGCCACTTGTCCACCGACGATGACGACGGAGGAGATGCCAGATGACTGGCGCATTCGATCCCAAGGGTCCAGTCTTCATTTCCTACCGTCGAAGCGACGGCCAACATCGGGCAGAGTTGCTCGACACGTACCTGAGAGCTGCCGGGCTGGTGCCTTGGCGGGATCTCGTCGATCTACCGCCCGGCGAAACCGCGCAACGGGTGTCTGACGCATTCGACGGCGGCATCTCGTCCGCGATCCTGCTGGTCACCCCAGAGATCGAGGACAGCCAGTTCGTCCCCGAGCACGAGCTGCCACCCCTACGCGCCATGGATGCCGACGAGGGCAACACATTTCGCCTGTACGTCGTCAACACCATCCCCGGTGAGGGATTCGGCGACATTGATGTGGACGCACCCGACAAGCTGCTCAAGGTCAGCGACGACCCGAAGCTGCCCAATCTGAAGCACTTCGCCTTCCTGCCGGCCAGATCGGAACTGCGCCAATTGGTTCGTGACTTGCTGAGTGCACGGTTGCGGGCTCGCCATCAGACTTTGGCCGACAACGAAATCAATATCCAGACGCAAAGCCGTCCCCTCCCAGATTCGTACAGCAGGTTCTCGGGCCCGACCGTCGTCGGTGCCGAGCACGACCTGATGATGCGCCTTCGGCTCGACAGGTTCACCGGTGTTCCAGAGGAGCTGGGGTATCGCTGCCTGCAGCAGACGTTGCCGCTGATGGTGGACGCCATCTACGCCAGTGGGGTGAGGAAGGTCACCCAGACTGGAGGCGGTCATTTCAGTATCGGCTGGGCCCTGGGGGCCGCGCTACCGTCCACCCGCACCGGGTTCGACACGTTCACATCAGTTGACTTGTCCAACAACGTCTGGTCGGAAAGACTTACGCAAGACCGCACCTTCTGCGCGCGGACCAGGCAGATCGAAGTGAGTAGTGAAGCGGCTCCCGGGCCCGGTCGGGTGGCGGTGTTGCTGCAGTACGCCAACTTGGCCCGCCAGAGTGCGTTCACCTCGATGGTGGAATCGCTGCCCAACTGCCGGGCGGCGGTCGTCATCAACGTCGAGCCGCTGACGCCTCCCGCGCCCGGCGGGCGGGTGCCGCCGATCCCGTCGGACGACGGCCAGGCGCTGGCCGAAGACATCACCGCTTGCCTTCGCCAGCTGGCAAACGACCACGACTCCGAATTGCACATCGCGAGCAGCCTGCCCACCTCCCTGACTGCGCTTTGTGGGCGCCGCATGAACACCGTGAACTGCGTCCTCTACGAGTGGGGCCGCGACTGGACGACCGGGGCCAAGCGCTACTACCCGGTCATCCGGGTGCAGTCTGGGGAGCCCGGTGGGCCGATCACCGAGGTCTTCCCACAACGCCGTTGGTCGTGGGACCGGACGCCGGTCACCGAGGTGGTCAACCTGACTTCACGAGCAGTGAGCCTCTACCGGAATGGCTCAGTCGTCCACGAGTGGGCGGCTGCAGATGCCTCGGTCGAGCCTGTGGGCGGTGAGTTGGCCAAAGAGATGGACGAGGTCTGCCATGAGGACGTCGCCATCCCGGTGTTCGAGGTCATTCCGACGCCGGTGAAAGGCCAACCAGCCGCTGTGCCGGGCCGCGCCTACATCGTGTCGAGAGCTGTTGCTGAGGCGTCCGACCGGAACGACTTCTACTTCCCGCACGAAGGGGTCAGCGAGGACGGCACTCGCGTCGGCGTGGAGGCGCTCGGAAGGTTCCCGGCCAGCGACGACAACACCGTGACACTGATGAGGCTGGTCAAGCACCCCTGCCCGCTGTGCGGCGGGGAGGCACCAACTGAAGACCTTTCCCTGAACCACGATGAAACGAACGGAATACGCATGACCACGCTGGCCAACTACACCCCGCATACCGCACTCACCTATCGTCCCGAAGGGGGCGAAGCTGTCGTCCTACCGCAACTTGGTAGCGCTCGGTGCGCAGAGGAGTACCTGCCTGCCGGAAAGTTCCACGACGGTGACCTGCCACTCACGCTGATGCGCTATGGCGAGGTCACCGGTCTCCCTGATCCGCAACCGGGCACCGTCTTCGTGGTCTCGCAGCTCGTGGTGAACGCGCTCCCGGAGCGGACCGATCTTGCCTTCCCCGCCGGACTTGTCCGGGACGGTGAAGGCACCATCATTGGCTTCCGGTACCTCGCGAGACCTGTCCCCGTCGACTGAAGCGCCCGATCAGACCGGCTCCTTCGCCCACATGAAGGTGACCGGATCTGCGGTTTCGACGTCCACCTCGTACCAGATGAGGTCACGTCGCGCGTCCCCTCGCATCGTCACCCGTTTGTCTTCGGGTGACCATGGCTTGGCGGGGCGTTCGGTGACCTCCACTGACTCCTCCAGCCGCGCCAACGCGGCCAGCTCGGCGGCACCTTGACCAGTGGTGGCAGGCCGCACCAGCCACCCGACGATCACTCGCTCCCCATCGCTGCGTGCGCGCATCAGACGGGACCCGTCCGATGCCCAGGCCCAGATGTGGCTGGTCGGTGGCGCCGCAGCGGGCAGCATCCCGATGTGGAATCCTGCGTAGTCGCTCCAGGCCGCGGTCATGCCGTGGCACGCGCTCGCTACCTGGGCCCAATCGCTGTCTCCCCAGCCGATGAGCGTTCGAGTGTCAGGCATCAGCGGGCTCCTTCACTGCCAGCTTGTTGATCAGCGGAGTATCGGCCGGCCCGATCGGCAGCCCCGGGATGATGCAGATGGGTTCCCCGTCCGGTCCGTGTTCGGCTTCAACTCCCAGCTCGAGCTCCCGGACGCTCACCCGCCCTAGCCCGGAGCCGGTTCGGCCGCCGAGGCCGATGATCCCGTCGTTCAAGTCACCCAGAGCTCGAAGCAAAGCCCGTGGCACCCAGCTGATGTCAGGCTCGCCCAGGTCGGGCTTTCGGGCCCAGTGCACCGTAAGGGTCAGCTCGTGGGATGGCAGGGTTTGCTCGGGGAACAGCGCCCCGGATCGGTAGCCGCCGGTGAACCGGTCGATGGCAGTGCGATGTCGTTCGCGGACAGTCTCGGGGTCGTGCACCTGCTCCGAGCAGGAGAACGCCCAGCAGCCCTGCCCCGATTCTGCCGACCCGAAAACGACACAAACCGGGCATGCACCGCAGCCGGTCCAGTCCTCCGCAGTGCCGTCGTCCCCCTGGGGCACAGGGCAACACGGCAGGCCCAGACAGCGCGCGATGTAGGTAACGCGTGACCGGAGAATGCCCTTCCAGGCCGAGCCATGGAACAAGGACGCTCGCCGCCACGCCGGATCGTCGCGGTCGGCCACCAGCAGGTCCTCCACCCGAAGCGTGGCCTGCAACACCAACGCCGGCGGCTGTTTCACAAGCTCGAGCTCATCGGCTCCAGCCAGCAGCGCATCAATCCGCTCGGGTCCAGCCTTGCCGTTCTGCACCAACTGCAAGAGATCGGCTGGACTGGTCGTCTCGAACGTCTTGTACAGCACCTGGACAACTTCGGCGTCCCCCAGACCTGAAGTGATCCCGGCGCCGATGGTTGGACGCCACGTCGCCAGCACCTCAAGCAAGGTGGCCGGCGGGCGGTTACTGGAGAGGTAGAGGTACAGATCGGGTCTTCCCGTCTCAGCGGGCAGCACCTCGTCAGATGTTCGGTAGCCACGTGAAGCGGCAACCCGTCGTCCCCGGTTGATCGACGTCTGGCCACGCTGGACGATGGTCAAGTCATCCGACAGCCGCACTCCCAAAGCCCACCAGGGGGACGCCTTGAGCTCGCCGCCCCGAGGCGGTCCAAACAACTCTTCGGCCTTGTCATCAGCATGGGCGCGCAGGGAACCGACAAGTCCGGTACTCGGGACGAATGGCCGGTCTTCCTCGGCGGGGTCACGGACTGTGCGGGTCTGGTTGGCCGCATCGTCATGCGACAGCCAGCCACCGATCCGGAACGGCGACAGAAGGGCAATCCCCACCCGAACATAGGTGCGCATCAGTAGTGCCCTTCCAATTCGGCAGCGAGCGCTTGTCGGTGCGCATCGGGGCAGTTCAGCAGGACGTCTTCAGCGGCTTCGCGTTGGGGCTGGAGCAGCGTTGCGGGAACATTTGGACGGCCCAGACGCGCCGTGACCTCTGCATGCTGGCCCTCCCGAACCTCACGGAGTTGATTCGCGAGCCACGTTCGCTGGGCATGATCAAGGTCAACGGCACCTAGCCGCTCCCGCCATCTAGCCAAACCTGCACCTGCCTCCTGCCCAGCCGACCGAACTCCGGGACCGGGAGCTGCGTCGACTGCCCAAGCCGAGGTGACCAACTCCAGGAAGCCGAAACCCTCGGCGCGCCGGATCCCGATGCCACGGTCGAGCAACTTCGCGACTGCTGTCGGGTCACCGTTCAACACCGCCACCGAACCCCGGGCCAACGCGAGGTCGGTTGGCTTGGGCAGCCCGGATGCGGCGTGCCAGCCGCCCGCACCCTCGGTCGTGACGCGGCCGGCGAAAACTCCGTTGCTCCCTTGGAACCCGAACCCTTGTTCCTCGAGCGCGGCCTTGAGGTCGACGCTTGGACGCCCGGCAGCGT
>CALMKG010000497.1 GCA_937867175.1 uncultured Propionibacterium sp.
GCACCACGGTGACCCCGGTGGCTTCGTTGATCTGCTTGAGCAGGTCGAGGATCTGCTCGGTGGTCGCTGGGTCGAGCGCGCTGGTGGCCTCATCACAGAAGAGCACGTCGGGACGCGCAGCCAGGGCCCGGGCGATGCCGACCCGCTGCTTCTGCCCACCCGACAGCTGGGACGGGTAGCTCTGCGCCCGGTCGGCCAGCCCGACCAGGTCGAGCAGTTCGGTGACCCGGGTATTTCGTTTCGATTTGCCGACGCCCTGCACTTCGAGCGGGAACCCCACGTTCTCGGCGGCGGTGCGGGAGTTCAGCAGGTTGAAGTGCTGGAAGATCATGCCCATCCGGTGCCGGACGGAGCGCAACTGGGCCCCATTCAGCGATGTCAGCTCGGCGTCAGCCACCGTCACCGAACCCGACGTCGGTCGCTCGAGGGCGGTCAGGCAACGCATCAGCGTCGTCTTGCCGGCACCGCTGCGGCCGAGGATACCGAAGATGCCGCCGGAGGGCACGTGCAGGCTGACGTCCTGCACGGCCGCGACGGCCTTGTCCCCGATGCCGTAGACCTTCGTCAGGTTGGTGACGGTGATCATCGGATCAGCCGTTCACCGGCAGAACGGAACCCTGGTAGGTGTCGAGGATGTACTTGGCCAACTCCGGCGACTCCAGCGCCTTGGCAAGGGTCAGGACGCGCGGGTCATCTTTCATGGTCTCCTTGACAACCAGCACGTTGGCGTACGGGTTGCCTTCTGCGGTCTCCAGGACCAGCGCATCCTCGGACGGGATCAAGCCCGCCTCGAGCGCATAGTTGCCGTTGACGACCGACAGGTTGACCTTCGGGTCGTCCAGTGAAGCCGCCAATTGCGGGCGATCGATCTCGACGAAGGTGATCTTCTTCGGGTTGTCCGAGACATTGGCTGGGGTGATCTGGGAGTAGTCGAGCTTGGGATCGCTGCGATCGACGTTGAGCTTGAGCAGGCCCGCGTCCTCGAGCAGGAACAGCGCACGGGCCTGGTTGGTGGCGTCGGCCGGGATCGCGATCACCGCGTCCTGGGGTACCTCCGCCAGCGAGGTGACCTTCTTGGAGTACAGGCCGAGCGGCTCGACGTGCACGGTGGCCACCGCCACCAGATCGGAGCCGGGATGGTTGACGTTCCAGTCGTCCAGGTAGGGGACGTGCTGGAAGAAGTTGGCGTCGAGATCACCTTCGTTGACCAACTGGTTGGCATCCACGGACGCAGAGATCTCGGTGATGTCGACCTTCACGTCACCCAGCAGGCCGAGCGACTCGGCCTCCTTGATCAACTCGGCGTGGGGGATGACATCGGCCATCACGCGCAGCGGCTTGGACGCCTCAGCGCTGGCGGTCGAGCCAGCGTCGGCGCCACCGGAGCCGCAGGCAGCCAGGCCGGTGAGCAAGGTGGCAGCCAGCGCACTGGCCAACAGGGTTCGGATTCGCATGTGTGAGTCCTTCTCTTAGGTGACGGAATACATGATCGTCCAACAGCACGGTCCGCAGCGATCTGCGCCGAAAAGGACACCATTCGCTGCAACTCGGTCGAGGAGCGATCGGGTCCGTGCTGTCAGGCGGGCACGCACCGACAGCACATGGGCATCATCACGGTGTGGCGGCCGACGCCGCGTGCGACCGTGTGGAAACCCATGGGATGCACCTTAACCCATCACCCCTGATGGCCACAAAGTTGAACGCCCGGCCACGGCGTCCGCGCCGCCCCCCGGGTCGGGGGGCCCCTTCTGGGGCTGGACGCGCACACAACCCGTCCCCAAGGACCATCCAG
>CALMKG010000498.1 GCA_937867175.1 uncultured Propionibacterium sp.
CGGCCGCGAAGTTCGAGGAGGCGTCCGAGGCCCAGCGCAACGGCGACACCGTCGGATGGGCCCGCGCGATCGACGAGGCTGAGGCGTTGATCGACGAGGCGGTCGCGCTCACCGAGGAGTGAGAGCCGTCGACCCCCGCTCGGCGGATCGCCATCGGGACCGGGCGGCTCACAGCCTCGAGCGCAGCACTGTCACCAGGGCGCGGGTCTGCTCCACTACCGCGGCGTCATCGACCTTCTCCCCGGTCACCTGGAGCAAGAGCACCCGGTCCGCGCTGGCGAAGTAGCTGCCGTTGGAGGTCTCGACCACCTCGTCGCTGCCTGCGGCGGGAGCCTCGGACGGCACCGGGTTGATCCCGCCGGGCACCCACAAGACCAGTTCGAGGTTGCTGGCTCCCGTGGCGTAGAGGTCGCCTGCCGCGTCCGTGGTCCAGACGCATTGGCCGCCATCGGCGATGGTGCCGACGATCGCAACCGAGCCCTCGTGGGCGGCACCGATGACGGCCGTGACCTCCTCGGTGGTGAGCAGCTCGCAGATGTCCGACCCCGGCACGTCGGCTGTGGGTGAGGCCGCCGTCGGCGACGGCGTGCTGTCGGCCGCTGCGGTCTCCGGCTCGGAGGCGGCCGGACTCGCCGGCTCCTGGGACCCCCCGCAGCCGGTGGCGAGCGCTGCGAGCAGGGCCACGCCTGCGACCCTCCGAAGCCTGTTGACCCTGCGACTCACTGCGCGCTCCTGACGTCGTGGATGTGTCGCAGGAAAGGTAGGAGCGCGAGGCCGGCGTACGCCGGGACCTGGCCGCGACTGCGGTGGATTCCCTACGCCGCTTACGCGGTTTCCCTACCCGCTATCGCAGGATCCGAGCCACTACCGCCGCTCGTGAGCCGACTCCCAGCCCCCTGAGCAGGCCGCTGACGTGCTTCTCGACCGCCTTCTGGCCGATCCCCAGCCGGGCGGCGATCTCGGCGTTGGTGCGGCCGTCGACCAGCTCCATCGCTACCTGCCGCTGCCGGGCAGTCATCGTGGCCAGGGCCGCGGGATCCACCGAGCGGCGCGCGTCGGCAGCGGCGACGATGCCCACCCGGTTCGACACCCCGAGGACGTCGAGGATCGCGCCGACGTGCGCCTCCACGGTCCGCGGTGAGACCACCAGCAGGTCGGCGATCTCCTGGTTGCGCAGCCCGCGCGCCGCCAACCGGGCCACCACCTGCTGAGTGGCGCTCAGCTGGTCCCAGCCGAGTCCTGGCAACGGTCGCGGAGCACGCCCGGACTCGGCCAGCGCTCGATCCATCCAGGCCCGCAGGTCCTCGCTGCCGACCTCCGCCACGAGTCGTCGCACCAGCGCGCCGCTCGCCTCGCCGGTGACGCCGGCGCCGGCTCGGGCCAGGGTGAGCGCGGCTCGGGTGCCGACCAGCTCACTGCTGGCGGCGACCGCCTGCTGGGCGGCGGCGTGGGCGCGGACCATGCCGGTGGCCAGCTCGCCCTGGGCGATCTGGACCCGGGCCCGGGAGGCCTCTCGGGCGGCCAGCATCTGCGGGATCCCGGCCAGGTCGAGCCGGTCGAACTCGGCCAGGATCCAGCCCGCCAGCTCGAGGTTGCCGGCCGCCGTCGCGGCCTCGATCAGCAGGTCGTAGCCGTAGGCCCGCAGCGTCATCGGCAGCAGCGGTAGACCCGGCCCGCCCGCGCCGTACAGCAGCAGTTCCGCTGCCGCCGCCGGGAAGCCGCAGGAGGCCAGGCCGAACGCCCCCAGCAGCGCCAGCCCGGCGTCGGCGTACGTGCTCGGCGCCACGATGCGCGAGCGCAGGTCCTCGGCGATCAGGACTACCTCGGCCTTGTTGCCCCGCAGTCCGGCTGCCATCGCCTGGAGACAGCGGACGGACTGCAGGGCCAGCGGCGACTCGGCGTCCTGGGCGACCAGCAGGAGCTGGTCCTCGGCTCGACCCACCTCGCCCTGGAAGAGGAGACTGCGCACCCGGGCCATCCGCAGCCACGTCCGCGCCCGGCGGTGCGGCACCCCGGCGGCGAGCGCCTCGGACACCATCCGCGAGCACTCGGGGATCGCGCCGACGACGTGGGCGGCCTCGCTGGTGTGGAAGATCGCCATGGCGCCGGCCGGCGTCGTCGGGTCCAGACCGGCGACATCGAGTCCGCCGGAGATGCTCGCGGTGCACAGCGCTTCGACCTGGCGGCGTACGGCGCCCGCGTACGGCGAGCCGCCCGCCGCGCCCACCACCTCGACGGCCCGCGGGAAGTCCGCATGGAACAGACGTCGGTACCCCTCGACCGCGGCCCGGCCCTCCGCATCCAGGCCGTCGAGGCAGTCGGCCGTGGCGTCGCCGTCCATCACAGCCAGCACCAGGGCCGCCGCCCGGTCGTCGTACGCGTTGGTCACGGCGTGATTGTGCCCCGTTCGATTGCGTGCTTGCGTCAGGGTCCGAGGACACCGAGCGGGACGACGTGGATGCCGTCGCCGCGGCGTCCGGGCTAGCATCGCCACTGGCCCCAACAAATCGACCAGCGCCTCATGTTGAGGAGAGCAAGGATGCCCAGATCGAGGTTCTGGCTGGTCATCCCTACCTGCGTGGCCGTCTTCGCCAGCGCCTGTGGGACGCAACAGGACGTCGAGAGAGCGTCCGTCGACGGGCGTACCCCCGCCGAACGTCTCAACTACCTGAATACGCAGATTGTCGGCGACCGCATGTCGTGGACTATCAGGGGTTGGCGTGCCCACCACCAACTACAAGACGCGGTGACGTCCTGCATGGCGGACGCGGGGTTCGAGTACGCTGCGCCGCCCTTCATGCCCAGTCAGGACCCTGCGCTGCCGGTCTCGCCGGTGGACTGGTCGGACGCACTGGCGCCACCGGACATGCTCAGCACCGCAGTCCCATCACGCGATGTGATCTGGGCCGTGGAGCACTCCGCGGTTCGCGAGCACGGGTCGTCGGAGGGCGAACCGGCCAACCCCGGTTTCACGAGCCTCGGAGCTGCCGATCAAGCTGTCTACAACGCGAGCCTCGATGGCTGTCTGGCGGCTGCGAACGAGCTCGCTCTCGAAGATGATGTGAGCCAACCATCCGTCGAGTCACAGGAGGTGCAGGGCCTGCTCAAGGCGTCTGTTGTGGAGGCCGTGGCAGAGGATGAGGCGGTACAAAGCGGACTGTCGGGCTACGAAGCATGTCTGGCGGCGAAGGGGATTCAGGCCGAGGACTTCTCCTCACTTCGGGCGCAGCTCGTGGGCAAGGCCAACGAGGCGCTCAGCGCCACTGGCCCGCAGACTCTCTCGACTGATTCGCCGGCCTGGGCTCGCTACCTTTCTGTGGAGCAGCGGTCTGCGCGAGCCGATGCTTCCTGCAGGAAGGAAGCACACGAGGCCGCCATGGAAGTCGTCGACCCCGTCGTCATCTCGTTCGCCCAGGATCACGCGGACGAGATCGCGCGGGCCGCGGAGGAATGGCAACGCTTGAACAGCGAGTATGAAGCCGACATGCTCGGAGAACTCGGACTCACTCGATAGCGGAACACCAGGCAGTCCCTCGGGAGGGCGTGCCACCGTCTTCACGGCCACCAGGGCGAGGAGGCGTCCGAGGCCCAGCCCAACGGCGACACCGTCGATTTGGCTGCGCTTGGCCGATCACGTAAGGTTTCTCTCGCCGACGCGGGGTGGAGCAGCTCGGTAGCTCGCTGGGCTCATAACCCAGAGGTCGCAGGTTCAAATCCTGCCCCCGCTACCAATCTGGCCCGGGATTCAGCGCGAATCCCGGGCCAGAAAGCGTTAGAGACTTGATCCACCCTCCGGAAACCCTCCTTGTGGGAGGTTCTCCTCCGCCGCCTGAGTCACCCTTCGTACGGGCCCGACAGCGACGCCGAGAGTGGGCCATGACGAACTCGCTCACCAGCCCTGATGAACTCCCTTTGCCACGCACCGGAGCCTCTCTGACCGCCACCGACGCGGAACGGATCGCCACCGCGATCGAGTCCGAACTCGCGACGTCCACCCGCGAGGCCTACAACTGCGCGTGGCGGCAGTGGGCACGTTGGTGCAGCGGACGAGGAATCAACCCTCTGCCTGCACCGCCGGACGCACTGGCGGCCTTCCTGGCCGAGCGGGCCGAGGCCGGACTGACGTTCGGGACGCTCGATGGCTACTGCTCTGGCATCGCCCATCGACACCACCAGGAAGGGCTGCCGGACCCGACCGCCGAGGTCGTCGTCCGACGAGTGCGTCGCGGGCTGCGCCGGATCATGGGCGTCGCACCCCGCCGCCAGGCTCACCCTCTGACCGTGGGCGAGCTAGGCCAGATCGTCTCGTCCATCGATGTCGGCACTGCCATCGGCACCCGTGACCGCGCCATCATCCTCTTCGGCTACGCCTCCGCGATGAGACCCGGGGAGGTCTCTGCCCTCAACGTCGAGGACATCATCCGCAAGCCGACCGGAGTCCTGGTCCGCATCCGCCGGTCCAAGACCGATCAGGACGCACATGGCCAACTCGTCGGAGTTGCCCGCGGTGACCACCGGATGACCGACCCTATTCGAGCGCTCGACGACTGGATCAGGATCCGACCGGCAGGATCAGGCGCGCTCTTCACCCGGGTCTTCTATCGCAGCCACCCCACCAGTGAACGCATCGGACCGCGAGCGATCAGCCGGACCGTCAAAGAACACGCCATCGCCGCCGGCTTCGACGGCATCCCGGTATCCGGCCACTCCCTCCGCGCCGGGCATGCCACCACCGCCGCCGTCAACGGTGTCCCGATCGACCGGATCGCCGCGCAGACCCGGCACCGCGACCTCGGCACCCTGCTGAACCACTACATCCGCCCGGCAGAAGCCATGGCGACCACCACCAGCCGAGACCTCGGGCTCTGATACCGCCGCAGGCAGCCCAATCGCGGCGGAATGGGGCAGCTTTAGAAAGGGCGACTCGCGGCACCTCCGGACGTCACGGGACTCCGAACCGGTCGCTTTCGGCTGACATCGTTCGGACGACCACGTCTGGGGGCCCGTCATACCGTGGAATGACCGGAGGCCTAGCCTCCGGCGGTCTCGGATCACCAGCGTCCAGCACGAACGGGATGCCCATGTCATTATCGGTGCCCCACGCGAAAACCCGGGGCACAGGCCGCTCAGACGCGCCGTCCGATATCGCACGCGCTCTGACGCTGACCAACTGTTCTTCTGCGTCTGGCGTGGTGGGGTAACTCCAAGCCGTGACCCAGACCAGGGTTCCGTCACCGAGTGTCATTCGGCCAACTTCGACGAACTCGCCCTCGAGGCGAAGACCTCCACATCCCGGTTCACCAAGTAGCACTCGAACCTCGATCGTCCGCCCCGCCCCAGCCGCAGGCAGGGTGACCGTGGGCTTGGTAGGACGTTCAGGAATCGGCGGCAGGATTTCCGACAGCGAGGAGTCGGGGATGGAGAGCCTGAGCACGAGTGCCCAGCCCGCTGGGAGCGGATGACTCGCGGTCCACCGCGAGATCACCCGGTCAGTCTCAGTTGCGACGCGAGAGGCGGCGGCGATTGTCGTCCAGGCCATTCGGGTGATGCCCGACTCGTGCATGCTGAGCTTAAGGTCGCCCATGATCTCGCGACCTGAGAAGTAGAGGTCACCGGACTTCCTTGACCCGACAAGGCTCCAAGTCGATGACTCGATCCCACGAGTACGGTCCTCCACCCGAAAGCGCAGGGTGCCTCCCGGCTTTGTCGACTCCGGTTTGGTGTCGGCCATCACGCCAGTCTGGCGCACTATCCGGACACTGACTCCTTGGCGCATTCCGGTTGCTGCGATGTGACGCAGCGCGCGAGTGTGCGAATGGCTAGATGTCGTCGAAGCGGGGCAGCGTTGGCCAGCGTCGACTCGCCCAGTCGAACCAGGAGTCGTGGCCCGTTGGCGCCGCCGGGATCGGGGCGTATCCCAGCTCCGCATCCGACGGCGGTCGGCACAGCGCTACGAACCGCTCGTGGTCCTCATCGATCATGAGGAACGTGGTCTCGGGAGCCGTCTCCCACCGCACCCGCGCCCGAGCACGACGCTCGCCTTCATCGATGCAGCACCACTGGAGGATGAAGCGCGCACCCGTCGCCTCAGCGATGGAGCGAATCGCGTACCGCTCCTCAGCGGACCAGCATCCGAAGTCAAGGATCACCGAAGCGCCGCTTCTCAGAACCTCGTGGGCCACCCAGATCATGCGCCCCTCGAGGATGTCGCGCCGGCCACCGGCGTCACTGTCATTGAGAAGTGGAGCCATCCACTGACCAGGTGTCAGCCGGAGGATTGCCTCCGTGTGGGCGATCTGGCGCGGGAGGATTTCGTCGGAGGCTTCGACCCGCTGCTTGACCCGGCGCAGAACAGGGCGGGTCCGTGGACTCATGCGCTCGCCGCCGCGCTCGAGCGTTGAGCAACGGCGTAAGAAGCAACTGTGGGGAGTTCGGGTCCCGGATCTGGCGGCCGGCTATCCCGTTGGACCCGTTCAACTGCCTCTCCCTGGACGCCCTGCGGGAACGAGACGCCGGGCCGCTCGGTGGAGTAGCCCACTGTGGGCGGTGTGAGCTTTGCCCGCGTCGCCCGATAAGATGGTCTTATGACCCTGCTGGCTCAGTATCGCGGCGCTCGACGTGACGAGGACGTCGCGCGGCTGCGGCGTGTGCTGGCGCTGCGGGCGATGGTGGCCACGGGGATGTCGCAGCGTCAGATCGCCGAGGCTCTGGGGATCAGCCAGCCGGCGGTGAGCCAGCAGCTCAAGTTCGCCCCCGAGCTCGGCGAGATCCATCCGGAGGTTCTGCTCGCCGCCGCCGCACCGATCCTGAAAGCTCTAGCTGCCGACAACGGGTACAGCCGGTTGGCTGTGTTCGGGTCTGTCGCTCGCGGTGAGGCCGTGCAGGACTCCGATATCGACCTGATCGTTGATGCGCCGGAGGGGACGTCGTCGTTCGGGTTTGTCGCCTTCAAGCAGCTCATCGAACAGGTCCTCGTCCGCGAGATCGACCTGGTCGACTACGGCGGACTCAAGCCGCGCCTTGACGAGGACATCCGCCGTGAAGCGGTGCTGTTGTGATGGACCGCAAGGCGGCCAAGGAGCTGCTGCACATCCAGGGCTGGCTGGAGCTGGTCGATGAGATCGTCGCCCGCGGCAAGGACGCCTACCTCGCCGACGACCTCCTTCAGGAGGCCGGCGACTCGTTGATGATGAAGCTCGGGGAAGCCGCCAACCGGCTGTCGAGGCTGGACGTCCTCGCCCCTGACGGCGTCCAGTGGGCGCTCGCCCTGGCGAACCGCAACTTCCTCATCCACCAGTACGACGAGATCAACCGAGAACTCACCTGGCTCACGCTCGCTCGTGACCTACCCGCGTGGAAGGAGTCCCTGGCTGATCTGTTCGAAGCGGCGAGTGAGGCGATCGACGCGAGTGAGTCAACCTGAGGCGAGAGATTCGACAGCCCTCCATCAACCCTCCGGAATCAGTCGCGCTCAGCCGGTGCGGTTCGGCTACGCTCGGAGTGGTCAGAGACGGCGAACACCGCGACAACACAAGCGATTCGGCTGTTCTCGGCGAGGTTCGGTAGGCATCGGAATCGTCGCGTGCGATTCCAGAGGTCGCAGGTTCAAATCCTGCCCCCGCTACGATGTGATGTC
>CALMKG010000499.1 GCA_937867175.1 uncultured Propionibacterium sp.
CAAGTCCAAGACCCGGGACACCGTGGTGGCCGATGCCGCCAAGTATTCCGGCGTGGTCAGGACCACGCAGGCCATCACCATCGGTGACGTTGCGGCCGACGTCAGCAGCGTGTTCACGCAGTTGGTGCCGTCTGCCCAGACTGAGACGCCGCTACTCGATCTCACCGCCGGGGGCGTGTCGCAATCGCTGCTCGACTCGGCCCAGGCGGGTGCCTCGGGCACCGCGTCGTACACGACCTCGGCGGCGTTCAACGCATCCACGATCCTGTCGGTTGGCAACGCCATCCAGCCCGGGACGCTGTCGATCACCGTCAGCGGTATCACGCTGGTCGACAGCGGCGGCAACCTGATGGACGGGGCCACCGTGGTCGGCACCGTCAACTACGGCCGGGGCGAGGTGAGCTTCGCCACCAGCGCGCCGACGTATTCGGGCAGCAAGACGATCAGCTTCCGCCCTGGGGCGGCGCCGATCCGTGTCGCCGACACGGCAGGCATTCGCGTCGACATCGAGAGCCGCTCGTACAACTACATCCTCTCCATCGTCCCAAGCCCGGCGCCGGGCACGTTGATGGTCAGCTACCGCGCGCAGGGCAAGTGGTACGACTTGCGAGACAACGGCGCTGGCGTCTTGAAGGGCTCCAGCCCCGAGTACGGTGTCGGCACGGTGAGTTTCACCACCGGCACGGTGGCCGTCACCCTGGGCGCGCTGCCCGACGTGGGCAGCGAGATCGTCTACGCCTGGGGTGGCAAGGCCAACTACTTCAACCGGGCGGCGACGGCCATCGCAGCGCCCACAGTAGCGCTGCAGCTCTCGAACGCAGGTGTCACGCCCGCCTCGGTGACCATCACCTGGAACGATGGCACGGCCCGAACGGCGACCGACAACGGACAGGGACTGATCACCGGCGACGCCACCGGAAAGATCAACTACCAGACGGGCATCGTCGAGATGACCCCCGGCGTCCTGCCCGCGGGCGGCCAGACTTACTCGGCGGCCTACACCTGGGGCCCGCCGACCGAGGAGGAGTTTCACTCGCCGCTGCGCAACGGTGACGGGACCATCGATCTGGAGATGGACTTCGATGGCCTGATCCCTGGCACGGTCGAGCTCGAGTGGAACCTGCTGATCGAGACCTACGACTACATCTCGACCACGCCGGCCGAGTTGCAGTTGGTCAGGCCGGTGGACCCGATCAAGATCGTGCGCGACGATGGCACCGGGACGCTACGCGATCCCCAGGGCGCCGCCTACGGGACGGTCAACTACGCAACTGGCGTCGTCCACTTCCTGCCCGACACCACGGTCAGCATCCCGGTCGCGCGCTACCTGGTGACGCAGATCGGCTGGACGCGCAACAGCGATGGCCGGATCGTCGCGGTCTATCGCAACGTCTTCTCGCACTGGGAGTACGTGCCAGCCGGTGCGTCGATGCCCATTGACGAAACGGGCTGGGCGAAGGTGCGTTACCGCGCTGCGGGCACCTCCAACGCGGTGAGCGAGGGCTTCACCGCCAGCAGCCTGCGCATCGACCTGACGCCGACCTTCGCCGAGAACATCGTTCCGGGCAGCATCAACTTCACGCTGGGAGGCAAGACCTACTTCGACCGCCTCGGCAGCCTCTACTACGACCTCAACCCGGTGACGGGTGCTGCGACGCTGGCCGGGGCGATCAACTACTCGACCGGCGACGCCAGCGTCACAGCCTGGGTGCCGGCCGCATCGAACTTGGTAGCGCTGCGTTCCCTGCTGACCACGCTCGATGGAACGCCGGTCGACGAGGCGACCTTCAGGGTGCCGGCTTCCCCGGTCCGCCCGTCCAGCCTGCAGATCCTGGCCACGCGCCTTACCGGCGGCACGATCAACGTCTCGGCGGACAACAACGGGAACATCTCCGGCACCGGGATCACCGGCACCGTCGACTACGAGACCGGTGTGGTTCGGGTGCGCTTCGGCAGCTGGGTGCCTGCGGCCGGTAACGAGGGGCAAATCTGGTACGACGCAGACGCGGTTGTGACCATTGACGGCGTCGCCCAGATCTTCAAGCCCATCCCGGTCTTCGCGGACACGATCAAGTACAACGCGGTCGCCTACTCGTACCTGCCGCTGGACGCGGACATCATCGGCCTGGACCCGGTGCGCCTGCCGCAGGATGGGCGGGTGCCGATCTTCCGGGCGGGTGACTTCGCGGTGGTCGGGCACACCGGCGTCGTCGGTCCCATCACGGTCAGCAACGGGCAGGTCATCAACTGCGCCCGGGTGCGCCTGTCCCGCGTGCGGGTGCTGGACGCCAACAACGTCGTCATCACGGCCGGCTACACGACCGACCTCGAGGCCGGCACGGTGACGTTTACTGACGTCAGCGGCTATGCCCAGCCGGTGACCGTCGAGCACCGCATCGAGGACATGGCGCAGGTGTCCGACGTGCAGATCTCCGGACGCCTGACCTTCACGCGGCAGATTACGCACGACTACCCGGTCGGGTCCTATGTGTCCTCGGCGCTGGTGGCGGGCGACTTGCGCGCCTACGTCTCCAAGCTCTTCGACCAGGCCACCTGGAACGGCACCTTCTCCGACTCGATCAGCGGCAGTGCCGCGACCGCCACCTACAACGACGTGCTGGCACCGATTGCGGTGACCAACGCCGGGACGGTGACCGAGCGCTGGGCGATCCAGTTCACCAACAGCACCTCGTTCAACGTTATCGGCGAGCACGTCGGCGTCATCGCTACCGGCACTACCGGCACCGAGACCGCCCCCACCAACCCGGCGACCGGTAAGCCGTACTTCACGCTGCCCGCCATCGGCTGGGGATCGGGCTGGGCGGCGGGCAACGTGCTGCGCTTCAACACCATCGGCGCGCTGTTTCCCGTATGGGTGGTGCGCACGATCCAACAGGGGCCGGAGACGGTCACCAACGACTCCTTCACCTTGCTTGTTCGCGGCGACGTGGACAGGCCCTGACACCCAAGAGCACCGACCATGACCAACAAAGTCAAGTGGATGTACCAGGGGATGACCGGCGCCCCGGTCCTCACCAACAACTGGGGCAGCATGACCGCGCTGCTCGACGCGTGCCTGGTCAACGGCTTCAACCTGCAGACGGTCACCACCATCACGCGCGACGGCTCCACCGCCACAGCGACATTGACCTCCGGCCACGGCTTCGTCGTCGACCAGGTCGTGCTGATCGGTGGCTGCGATCAGGCCGAATACAACGGCGAGTTCACCGTCACCGCGATCACGTCGAACACGGTCAGCTTCACCGTCGCGGGTGAACCGGTGTCGCCGGCGACCACCGCTGCCTCGATCACGATGAAGGTCGCGCCGCTGGGGTTCGAGATCGTGTTCACCGGCACGAACAAGCGCGTCTATCGCAGCCCGAACCCGCTGTCGAACCGGCACTTCCTGCGCGTAGACGACAGCCTGCCGACCGGCTACACGACGACCTGGGCCAAGTTCGCCCGGGTGACCATCGCCGAGGACATGTCGGACATCGACACCTTCGTCGGTGGCCGCGCGCCGTACGACCCGGCGAGTCCGACGAAGAACGAGGTGCCCAGCGGCAGCGGGACCGCGATGTACTCGGGCTGGTTCAAGTGGTACTACGCCCGCAACAGCTACCACGAGACTTCCGGCGACAACGGAGCATGGGCACGCAGTTGGGTGCTGATCGGCGACGACCGCGGCTTCTTCCTGACCAACTCGTCGGGCTTCCAGGGCGACAAGCGCATCCTGCATGCGTTCACCGACTTCGACAGCTACAAGGCGGGCGACAACTACGCCTCCTACCTGATTGCGTCCGAGCGCTATCGGCAGGTCAGCGACACGGCCAACAGCTATCCGTATCAGGACGCCTACTCGGCCTATGCGCAGGACACGACGGGCAAGCTCGCCACCCGCAACTACACACAGATCGGCGACCACTGCCGACTCGGCATGCTGTCGCTCAACGACGGCAACAACCAGAACATTTCCAACCGATCCGGCGCCATCCCGTTTCCGAACGGCCCGGACTACAGCCTGATCCTGCACCCGATCTACCTGCGCGAATCGGCGGTCGGCGGCCACCTGCGCGGCACCTTGCCCGGCATGTTCTGGATTCACCAGAACCAGCCCTATGCGCACCTGTCCTTCATCGACAACGTCATCGGCTACACGGGCAAGAAGTTCCTGATCGTAACGATGGACTACGCCAGCGAGGGCAACACCAGCGGCTTCGCCTTCGACGTGACCGGGCCGTGGAGGCCGTAAGCCGTGCCGTATCCATTCGACGAGACCTTCGCGTCGGGGATTCCGGCTGGCTTCGGGACCAGCGGTGGCGGAGGCGGCATCACGGCCACATGGAACTCGACCGCCGAAGCCGTCGATCTCGTGTTCACCCAGGCCCAGAACTTCTGGAGGATCACGGCCGCCGAGCAGGCCAGCGATTTCTGGTTCGAGATGGACGTGGAGATCGTTGCTGCCACGGCCAACCCGTACTTCGGGTTCTGGTTGTGGACGGGTGTCGGCAGCTACGAGGGGCACCGGATCGCCGTCATCAATGGCAACTGGTACCACTCCTTCTGGAGCTCGGGCGGATCGGAAGCCGAGCAGATCTACTCGGTCAACGCGGCATGGGCCGGCATCGGTGGCCGCAAGACGATCCGGTTGGACGTCAAGCGCAGCACGGCGGGCATTTGGCACTACCAACTCTCGGTTGACGGCGCGGTGGTGTGGAGGGAGACCAAGCGCTGGTATTCGACCTTCTTGCCCTGCATCTTCGGCCACGGCACCACGTTGCGGCTGCACCGTGCGGCGGGCAGTACGCCCAGTGCACTGGGCGACGCTCCAGCCTTGGCGCAGCGCTTGCTCCCCGTCGTCATCGCCAAGCGTGTCCTGGTGGCCGATCACGCAGCGGCGCTGCGGTTCAACCACCGGGGCCTGCGTTTCCTGGCCGGGACGCGCAATCACTACTACCACGGCAGGCACCGGCTCACCGGCACGGTCAAGGAGAAGGGGGTGTCTGTGGACCTCCCGGTGTCCCGGCGCGTGCTGCTGCTCGACGAGCGCGCCAACTTTGTCGTCCGTGAGACCTGGAGCGACGCGGTGACCGGGGCGTACTCGTTCGAGTACATCAACCCTGCCATCCGCTACCTCGTCATCTCCTACGACTACAAGCAGAACTTCCGCGCAGCCGTGGCCGACAATCTGACCGCGGAGCCGATGCCGTGATTCAGATCTCGACCGAGCTGAACGAATACCGGCTGAACGGGGTGATCGCGTTCCTGTCGGGCGGTGCCGAGAACGCCCGGGCCCACATCTACGACGGCGCACGGCCCGCGCTCGGTGGCGAGCCTGTCGGGAATCTGCTGGCGTCCATCGTCTTGATGGAACCCATCGGGACCGTGGAGAGCGGCCTGCTGAGCATCACCCCGACTAACGAGGTGATGATCGGCAACACCGGTCAGGCCACCTGGGCGCGCATCGTCAACGGCAATGCCGCGCTGGCCTGGGACTGCGACGTGTCGGATCTGAATGGCACCGGTGAGCTGCGTCTGCCGTCGACCACGCTCTACGCTGGGGGCTACACGCGGATCGTCTCGGGCTTGCTCGGGTAGCGCGACATGGCAGACATCGATCTGCGGTTCGCGCAGACGCCGGGGAGTGCCGATCTGCTGTTCGGCGGCGACCAGGCCGGCTCGTCGCCGACTGTCGAAGCCACGCTGGTCGCCAGTCTGCCTGCGCTCACGTTCCATGCGAAGGCGATCCCGAATGCGGACTTCGTACTGGTGGCGTCGTTGCCGGCGCTGGAGTTGATCGCTGAAGGCGGTTACCAGTCCTACGCCGTGCGCCCGATGGTCGGCGCCGCCGCCACGGACTGGCAGCGTGCAACGGAGTTCAAGGCCGGAATCGAGGACCGGCGCGAGGCCACCGAGCGTAATCGGACACCGGGCCGCACGCCGTGGCAAATGGGCGCTGCGCGTCACGACGGGTTTGAAGATCGCCGCGCTGGCCGGCTGATGCGCCTGCCGGTGCGTAGCCGACTTGGCCACCAAGATGCGGTGCGCGCCTCGCCCGGCGAGGTCGCGGACGGCTACGGCGACTCGATCAGGCTGCGGGATGCGCGGACATCGGCCTACCAGGATGCGGTACGGGCCGAGTGGATGCGCCGTGAAGTGCGTTACCAAGACGCGCTGCGGGATCGTCGCCGGCAGACAGCTTCGGCGTTCTCGGACGCCCGTC
>CALMKG010000500.1 GCA_937867175.1 uncultured Propionibacterium sp.
CCTGGCCCAGACGATCGAGAACGAGTCGGAGATGCCCGGCCGGTTCGGCACCGGGCCAGTGGTCTACGGCACCTTCTGCTTCGACCCGACGAACACCGCCCACCGATCGGTACTGGTGCTGCCCGAGGTGATCATCGGACGCCGTGCCGGCCGGTCGTGGCTGACCCGCATCGGCTACGACCGCGTCACCCCGCAGCTGCCCGAGCGCCAGCCGCCCCCCAGCCGTCCGGCGAACCTGCGCTTCACCCCAGGCAGCATGTCCGAATCGGAGTGGATGGCCCGCTTGCGCGACATGACCCGGCGGATCAAGGCCGGCGAGGCGAGCAAAGTGGTGCTCGCCCGCGACATCATGGCCGAGGCCGACGAGCCGCTCGACCCACGTTGGCCGCTGCGCGCCTTGCTGTCCAGTTACGGGGCTTGCTGGAACTACCTGATGGACGGCCTAGTGGGTTCAACTCCCGAGATGCTGGTCCGCAGGGAGGGTGGGCTCACCGGCTCCCGAGTACTGGCCGGCACGATCCCCCGGGTGGAGGGAGTCGACGATACCCAGCAGGCCGGCCGGTTGATTTCGTCCACCAAGGACCTGGAGGAGCACCGGCTGGCAGTGCAATCGGTGGTGGACTCGTGGCGCGGCCTGCTGACCGCCCTGCACGTGCCCCAGGCACCCTATGTGCTCACGCTGCCCAACGTGCTGCACCTGGCCACCGACTTGAGCGGCATCTCCGACCAGCGAGACAGCACCCTTCGGCTGGCGGAAGCGGCCCACCCATCGGCGGCGGTCTGCGGTTCACCCACGCCGGTGGCGCGGCGGCTGATCGCCGAGCACGAAGTCCTCGACCGCGGACGCTTCGCCGGTCCGGTCGGTTGGATGGATGCCCAAGGCGACGGCGAGTGGGCACTGGCTCTGCGCTGCGGACAACTGGACGCCGAGGACCCCCGCCGGATGCAGATCTTCGCGGGCGCCGGGGTGGTGGCCGCGTCCGACCCCTATGCCGAACTGGTCGAGACGGACGCCAAGATGTCACCGATGAAGACCGCGTTGCGCGGCATGGTGTGACGGTCGGCTTTTACCGGCATCGAGGCACGGTACGGCGTCAGGCTCCTCTGGGCAGCAGGTCGAGACGGCCGGCCACCCGCACCGCGTCCCGCCGACTGTTCACGCCGAGCTTGCGGTTGATCGACTTCAGGTGTTGTTTGACGGTATTCACCGAAATGTCAAGGGCGCCGGCGATCTCTTGGTTGGAGCTGAGGGTGGGCAGGTAGGCCAGGACCGACCGCTCCCGTTCGGTCAGCGGCTCGACGCCCACCGGGGCCGGCGCCTGCTGCGCCTCCACATCGGAGTCCAGCAGGACCGCCACGAATTCGCGGTGCCTCCCGACGACGTCGAGGTAGCGACGCAACAGCACGGTCAAACGTCGATCCGGGTGGCGGAACAGCGGCAGCAGACCCTCCGGCACCGCGGCATCAAGAGCACGACCGAGCGCCTCGGTCGCCGACGCGTCCCGGCGCAGGGCGTCGTCGGCCAGGGCGACCAAGAGCCAGGCCTCGGCGCTGTCGGCACCCGTGTGGCCGAGTTCGTCGGCAAGCACGTCGCGCACCTCGGCCGCGCGTCCGGTGGCCAGCAGCAGCCGGGCGCGGGCGGTGGCCACGAATCGCTGCTCGGCCGGCTCGGCCACGGCTTCGTGGGCCACCAGCAGTGCCTCTGCCCGGGCGGACGCCCCGGCGGCCAACTCGAGGCGGACGCCCACCGCTGTGCGCAGCGCAGCCAGCCACGGCACCCGAGGGAGGCTCGCCAGCCGGACATCCAACTCGGCGAGGATCTGCCGCGCCGCCCGGATGTCGCCCAACTGCATTCGGCGTTCGGCGGCGACCAACCGAAGCCCGGCGGCGATCAACGGGCTGTGGTCCGAGTTGGCGAGTTCACCGCGTCTGACCGCCTCACCGGCGGCAGCCAGGTCGCCCTGCCGGAGGACCGCCCACGCCAAGGCCAGCCAGGCCGGACTGGAACGGTGGAAGGACCACAAGGCCGCATCCTCGCCGAGCGCCCGTTCGGCGTCGAGCCGGGAACGCTGGACCGAACCGAGCGCGCCCGCTGCCAGGGCCAGGTAACCCTGCAAGCGGACGCTGCTTCGTCCGGCCATCACCCAGCTCATCATTTCGAGGGCCTCGCCGGGTCTCGCGGACCACAGCTGCGCGATGGCCACCAGGCTCATCGGCAAGCCTGGTAGCCGACCCCAGCCTGGCCAAACCGCGGTCCCCTGCCCCGT
>CALMKG010000501.1 GCA_937867175.1 uncultured Propionibacterium sp.
GGGAGGGTGAACTCATCCCGCACTGGGATGTCCACCGCCGCTCCACGCACCGGGCGGATGGTCGTCTCTTTCCCAACGAGGTAGAACGACTGGTATCGGTTGTCCTTGATGACCTTGATGGACAGTTCCGGGACCTGGTCTCTCCACAGCGCCAGGGCGCCCGCGTTGGATCGCAGTTGATGTAGACGGACACCGCCGCCGACAGGTGGAGCGGTAACACTGATGAGTTTGTCGAAGTGCCCGAGGTCTGTTCGCGCGCGGAGGTCTTTGTCAGAGATTCCGGGGGCCGACGGTCGAGTGGAGCGTTGACGCCATTGGCCGTCGGCCCCCACATGCGACACCGTCAGAAGTGCGTCATAACCGTCAGGGCTACGCTCCAACACCGATGTCGGCGTGCGTTCCCAGTAGTAGCCCTTCGTCTCCGGGACCTGCCGTGCAAGCTCGCTGTCGATCCGAGCAACCAGACGGGTCGCGGTCGTCACCCCACCGACCTGGTCGACGACCATAACCGCGTAGCCGTCCCGTTTGATCTCCTTGTATCCCACCGCCGCGAAAACAGCCGCTACAGAGCGAGGCAGTGGCTCTGACTTCGGGAAGCTGGCGTTCAAGTTGCGGCGCAACACTTCGACCTGGAATTCGTTGAGATGATCCGGCAGCAGCCATGTCAACGATGGTGAGTCAAATGTCCGTCGTAGCCTGCGGGCAAAGGAGCGGCTAGCAGCGTCGGCGAGCGCAGGCTCTTGGTCGCGCCGGAAAAGGAGGTCCGGCATCGCGACCGTCGTGGCGTCAGGATGCAGCATCGGGAAGTCAGCCTCATAGAGGTCGATGTCAACCATCTCAACGTCCCGCCTCCAGCGCTGCCACAAGTAGAGGTCGTTGACCGTCGCCGCTGAAGCTTCCGTGGTGGCGTAGGTGGGGCGTGGCTCAGTGATGTCGATGCAGACCGAGCTGGTTTCGCGGATTGGTTTCGGGCGACGGAGTGGTGGCGTAGGCTTCGTCGGAAGTCGGTCTATCCACGGCCTGATCTGGAATTGCTCGAAGTCGAGCACGACGGGCATGTCGCCGTACAACACTGTGCCGCTCTTGAACTTCTTCGCGCGGTCCTCCCAGACAGTAACCACTGCCGTTCGCTCGTCGAGGCGAGTCATGTCACGATCGATGTCGTCATCGAGATTCTGTAGCCATCGCCAGGCATCCCAGACCCGGCGATACTCGCGATGCGAGAGGAGTGTGTTATTCGGCGGGAGGTTCTCCCATCGTCCGATAGACGCAGCCTCTTCGCCATGGAGCCAACTGCGCAGCACAGAGAGCAATTCATCTTCCTCGTGGAGGTACTGCTGCCTGAGTTCAAGGAACTCCACGAGCTGGGACGCGAATGCTCTGAGCAGACGGTTCTCCGGTAGGTCGATCGACTGGTATCGGCGAACCGCCTGCATGTATGGCTTCCCGGCGAGCTTTTCCCGCATGTTCCGGCCAGGGCGACGATTGAGTGCGATAAAGCTCGTCACGTTAAGTTAGCGGACCGATCTGACCGGAAGCATGGCCTGTTCGCGCCTGGGGCTTTCGCTCAGCGATCCGAGCAGATGCGCGACCGCAACCCGGCTGTGGTCGACGATTCGCCGCAGGCGGTCGTGGATGACCGTCAACTCGCGACGGCTACTGAGCCGTCGAAGGACCTCGTCAAGGCCTAAAGGAAGCGCCTCCCCGGTCTTCGGATCAAAGTCTGCGAGTGTCGTAAACCAGTGCTGCTGCTCCAATAGCCGGCGAGCCAACTCGCCCTCTTCGCTGTCCTCACCGAAGGCGCGGTAAACGTCACGCAGACTCATCAGCGTCGTCTGCCTTCAGATAGTTGGCCGTCTGCCACATGAACTGCCCATAGCCGAGATCCATTGCGAGATCGAAGTCCTCAGCGAGGTCGAAGCCGTTCCCGCCGATACCGTTGACGAGCTGACCACGAATCTTGTCCAGGCATTCATCCTTGCTCCGCCCCCGTGTGTCGATGCCGCGCAGCTTGGGCATGACCTTCTGCACCAACTGGTCTTCAAAGGCGACATGCATGGCCTTGGCAAGCCGTGAGGGGTCGTTCTCGGCGGCCCGAACGTCCGGGTAGTTTGCCATGTAGTACTCGACGGACTGCCACACCCTGTGGCCAATCGCCCGCCCAACCGCGGACAGCGACGCGTTCATCTCCTCAATGAATCCCTTGAACGGTCGTACCTGCTCATCGGTAAACGAACTCGCTTGGGCCTTCCAAGAATTCCAATCCCTGATGTGAAGCAGCGTCCCGCGATTCGTCGTATCCAGCGGTGCAAGTTTCACGCGCCTCTTCAGCTCGGTGGGACGCGGGAAGTGAATGATGATCGACCTGTCGAGCACCTTGTCCGACAGCGATTTCGTGGTCTCATCCTGGTTCATAGTCCCAGTCCACAGGACGTTCCTGCCAAGTGGGAGCTGGTACTCGGGCATGCCCGCGCCGATCTTCACAGGGAGGAACGGAACGTCCGTACCCTTGAGCCCTCGGCGCAGTTCCAGCTTGCTGAGGAACTCCGCGAAATAGAGCTCGGGGTGCGCGAGATTCATCTCGTCGAGAAGAACCAGGCTGACGGCATCCGACAGGCCCGGATACATGTCCCCATTGGCATCCGGCGCCCAAGGCTTCTGGCTCTGAGCGAGGAATCGGAGCACAGGCTGTGCGTCGAACTTGTTATCAATCGAGTTGAAGAACCCGAGCATCGACTCTTGGCTGTCCCAGTTTGGCTGGACCGCAAGAGGCTCGAAGAACAGGCCTCCGAAATGCGAGTACAAACGCGGGAGCTCGGACTTACCAGTACCTGAGACACCGGCCAGCACCGTGAGAGGTGACCACTCCGCGGTCTTGAGCGCTGTGTGGAACGCCTTGAGGATGCGCGGGTTGAAGTGCAGTCCGTACGCGTCGCTCTTCGCGGCGATATCGGCGAGCCACTGCAACTCGTCCGTGCCGCTGGCAACTGGCGGCTGACCGACTTCTGCTGCTTGAACCTTCGGAGTCTCGATTTCCCGATAGCGCGCCTCCACTTCGGCGGGCCTCTCGTAGGCGGCACGCAGACGATTGAGCTCGGCATGTGCCTGCTCGGACGCTCGCTCGAAGAGCTCGGCACGCTGCGTCAATGTCTTGTTCTCCGCCACAAGCTGACTGTTTCGGAGCTGGAGTTCGCCTTGCTGGGCCACGAGTGCCGCGTCGGAACTGATCTTCTGCTGCAATTGCTCGTTCCTC
>CALMKG010000502.1 GCA_937867175.1 uncultured Propionibacterium sp.
TTCGTTGATGCCCTCGCGCAGAGCCCGGCGGCGGGCGTTGCGGGCGGACTGAACCTCCTTGAGGTTGACTTTCTGGTCGTGGTGGTCCTGGTTGATGGCCTTACAGACGAACTCCTCGTGGTCGAACACGCGAATCTCGGTGATGTCTCGGGGGTCGTAGCGGACCACGACCGACCGGCCGATATAGCCGGCCAGGGTCGGGGAGATGTAGCGCAGGCCCTGGAAGTGGATGCCGTCGCGGCGCACCACCCTGGTTTGGGCGACGGTGAGCAGCAGCCCGTCGAGGTCTTCCAGGCTCTCGGGCATGCGCGGCAGCCAGCCCTCCCCGATCCAGGCAGCGCGCGGGGAGGTGCCGAGCTCGCTGTGAGTTCGATCGTTGTAGGTGACCACGAACCTCTCCAGCGCAGCGTCTAGCTCAGCAAGCGACAGCTTCGGCGTCGGCCAGGGGTGGCCCTCGGCGATGTGTCCAGGTAGACCAGCAAGAAGCTCGGTGTTCACGGTCCCGAAGAACTTTTCCACCTTGCCGCGACCCTGCGGACGAGCGACGGCAGAGTGGATGAGCCGGATGTGCAGGTCTACGGCGGTGCCGGTGAGCTGGTTGCTGATGAAGTCGCTCCCGTGA
Source organism: uncultured Propionibacterium sp. (assembly GCA_937867175.1). GTDB lineage: Bacteria > Actinomycetota > Actinomycetes > Propionibacteriales > Propionibacteriaceae > Brooklawnia. The sequence continues at coordinate 623 of CALMKG010000502.1, forward strand.
TCGACGTAAAGCACGTCGGGCAGGCCGCACATCGGCCAGGAGAGATCGGCCTTGTGCCAGATCGCCTGACGCAGCGCCAGCGCGGTGTTCATTGCCGAGGGCGCACCGAGGAACGCGGTGTAGCCGCAGATAGCGCGCGAGCAGTCATCGATGATCGTCGTCAGCCAGGGCCGGGCCGGCTTGCCGTCGGTGCCCACCACGAGGACATCAAGCAGGGTGTGGTCGGCCTGCCACATCGCGTTGGGCCGCTCGGCCTGTCGGCGCAGCGCGAGCTCGTACTTGTCCCGGTAGGACCCCGGTCCCTCCAGGGCGAGAGTGACCATGCCGGGATCCAGCGCGCCGACGATGGCCCGCACCACTCCATACGACGGGACCGGCCACCCCTCCATGTCACAGATGCCTCTCACCTTCCGGTGGATCGTGACGACCGCTGGTCGAGGCTTGCTCAACGCCAGACCCTCGATCAACTCCACCAGCTCAGCGGGTAATCGGTGACCGCCGGCATCAGAGCGTCGTCCTGCGTCCAGGCCGGCGTACCCCGAGGTGCGGTAGCGGGCGTGCCAGCGCTCCAAGGTGCGCAGCCCGATACCTGACCGCCTTAACCTGAGCGGGTGACAGCGAAGAGGGCCGCCCGCCGGTACGGAACCGCCAAGGCGTCCCAGCGCGCGTATCGCCCTCGCCAGGAGACGACCATGGCCAGGGTCACCAGGGCCACGAGCCAGCCCCAACGGATGTTGCGGTCGAAGGTGAGGTCGGCGTGGTGGTACCAGGTCAGCGGTAACCATTCGGCGATTGGATGTGCGCGCGCTTGCAGGAGGTAGTTGGACCAGATTGCGGCGCCGAATGTCAGCGTTCCGAGCAGTCGTCCCAGCGGGCCGATGAGGACTACTGCGAGCAGAGCGGCAGCTGTGACGTTGTTGAGGATGGGCAGCAGTTCAGCGGGTCGTGGTTCGCCGTCGGCGGGGTATAGAGCCAGTCCGGAGAAGAAGACGAGCGCACCCGATGCCGTGGCGGCGACGCTGAGTGTGGTTGAGAGGAGTGCCACCTGGCGCGCGCCGTATCGGTCCCAGTCGTCGAACCCGGTCGATATGCCGAGCACGAGCAGGACGCTAGCGAGGATCGGCACGTACTCGAAAGGTGAGATTCCCCGAGCGCTCGACATCTGGCCGGATTCTATGTAGTAAAACGCATGGGGAGCGAGGCTGATGAGCACCAGTCCGGCGAGTGCTGTGGCGCACCCCCACCACAGGGGACGTGGCCGAAGAGGCAATAGTGCCTGCTTGAGGGAGCCGGTCACGGGCCACGCCCGGTGAACGTGCAGTTCAGGAATGCGGCCTCGTTGGCCGTGTACCAGGCGAGCACTTGTTCATCGCTGGCCTGCTGCAGCTGCTGTTCCAGTGGGGTGTCACCCAGCGGCCAACGGGCATCCTGGGCCAGCCAGCTCGCGAAGGCGAAGGCGCTGGCCAGCTCCTGTTGGCCGGCGCCGTCCGGACGGGGGTCACATTGCGGGATTCCCGCGATCGAGGCGGCCATGTCGAAAGCGATCGAGTTCGCGCCCCACGATGATGCGCTGAAACTGATGATCTGTTCGGGATCACTGCCGCGTTCGACCATGGCTTCGGTCGCGGTATAGGAGGCGATGGTGGTGAACGTATCGGGCAGATGCCCATCCATCCGATCCAGTACAACGCGCAGCTCGGGCTCGAGGTCTGCCAGCGCAGGCACCTGTTCAGGCAACAGACACACCTGAAGGTCCTCCTCGAACTCACTGCATTCGACAGGTTCTGCGCTTGCGGGTGCGAACGGGTATGGGAGCACGGTCGGTAACCACGCACCGACGAGGGTGAGGCAGCCCAGAGCTACTGCCGAACCGATGAGCGGTCCTCGGCCCAGTCGTGCGCTGCTGCGTTGCACGCCGTAGCTGAGGGTCGCTATGGCTGCCACGACCAACACGTACAGCAGCACGATGACTGCCGGGCTAGGTCCGGTGAAGGGTCGGTGTTCCATAGCCACCATGGCAGGGAAGAGCAGCTGGCCGATGCCCCTTGTGTCGGGGCCTGTGACGAGTCCGTAGGTCATCGGGATCGGCAGCAGCCACGCTGCTGCGCCCACGAGTGCCACGAGCGGTGCCACCCAGTTCGCGAGCACCAGCCCGGTCAGGAAGCCGCCTACGACGAAGAACGCCAGGAATGTCGTGGCAAGGGCCAGCGCGATCAGGTACGAAGACCAGGCGGGTACCTGGGTTCCGATCCACCAGGTGCCCACCACACTGGCGAGAACGAAGAGTGGCACGATCCAGCCCAGCAGCACTCCCAGCACCTGCAGCGCCTGCCGTCCGGAGGCCCGGCGTGAGACCGGGTTGGCCAACGGGGATGTTCTGGCGGCCAGGCGCCACGACACCCACGCCGCTGCCGCCGCAAGCGCGGGTCCGGAGATCATCAGTGATTCTGCGGGCATCCCAGCCAGCCGGCTGGGGGCGATGTACAGCCAGTCGCGTGCCTGTGTGATGTACCAGATCGTGAAGCCTGCGGTGAGCAGGGCGGGGACCACGGGCATCCACCACGGCAGCGGCCACGTCAGCCGCGCGGTCTCACTGCGTGGCACGGTTGGCCGCCTGCCGACGGTGCTCAGCCAAGAGGCTTGCGTAACCGCGTTCCAGGGGGGACCCCATCGCCTGAAACTCCTCGCCGTTGGCCTTGGCGTGCTCGGCGAGCGCGGCGGGAGTGCCGTCGAACACCAGCTCGCCGGCGTCGAGCACCAGTACCCGATCGCACAAGGCGCTCGCATCGTCGGCCAGATGTGTCGAGATCAGCATGCCCGACTCTGCTGCCAGCATTCGAAGCTGGCCCCGCAATGAGAGGCGAAACTCCGGGTCGAGCCCCACGGTGGGCTCATCCAGCACCAACAGCGCAGGCCGATGCGCGATCGCCGCGGCAATGCCCACACGTTGTCGCTGCCCACCGGAGAGACGTCCTGCCCTGCGTCCGGCCAGATCGGTGATACCCATAGCCTCAACCGCCCAGGCAGCGGCCTCGAACGCCTCCGAACGACTCAACCCGTTGGTCCAGGCGGCGTAGGCGACCGTGTCCAGTACGCGCATCGAGCGCACCAGCCGCACTCGTTGCGGCAGCACTCCCAAACCGAGTCGGATCTGGGAGCGCCCCGCACGCGTCGCCGCGTCGTGTCCCAGCACGCTAACCGTGCCCGCCTTGGGGGCCAACCGGGTCGTGAGCACGTTCATCAAGGTCGACTTGCCCGCACCGTTCGGACCGAGCAAGCCCGTGACCTTCCCACCAAGTGAGAAGGTCACGGACCTCAGCGCGGCCCGACGACCGTAAGAGACCGAAACGCCCTCCACGTCCGCCAGCGCCGCGGTCACACTCGTCGCACCTCTGCGGTTCGCTCCACGCCCGGTCAGAGCCGGCAACTCGTGGTCGAGCTCGTGAACGTCGACGTACTGGACAGGTCGTCCGGTCCACCGACGATACTGGCGCGCGTGTAGAGCACGCGGTTCTGCGGACTA
>CALMKG010000503.1 GCA_937867175.1 uncultured Propionibacterium sp.
TGCATCACCACTACGACCCGGGGTCGGTCACCCGCGACGGCGGGAGCCTGCCGGACACCCTGATGATCGTTGAGCATTGCGACCAGAGCGTCGGCCCTTCGCTGCTCAGGCGTCCGGGTCGGCGCCAGTCGGTCGTCCTCGTCGCGGCCGCGCCGCCGGTCGGACTCGGCGTAGGCGTCGATGATCTTCACGAACCTCGCGGCCTCGACAGACGGCAGGCTGCCGGAGAACAACGTCGACCCGCGACCGTCACGGGTGAACGTCAACGACCGGGTGGCCAGCGCGCGCTTGCGTTGCGCGTCCAACCGCGCCAGCTCGGATTCGCGCGAGATCTCGGGGTGCTCGGGTGCCACCTGCGCGAGCACCTGTTCCCGCATGGTGGCCAGCTTGTCGGCGGGGTTGGTGGCGGCCCGTTCCAGCAGCAACCGTTCCGCCTGCTGGCGTTGCTCGTCGCTCAGGTCGGTCGGCAACTCGCCGAGCACCTTGTGGATGCTGCGGGCCTGCCGCACCCCGATGGTGCCGGCCAATGCCGCGTCCCGAACCTGGGGCTGCGCAGTGAGGTCGCGACCGGAGAAGACCGCGGCATTTGCCTCTTTCGTCGACGTCTGCCCCGACAGTGCCAGCCACGTCGACAGTGGGGTGCCTTTCACCGCAAGAGATGAACCGGCCTCGTCGGCCTCGGACACCAGCACGCTGAGAAGCGCGTCCACCCGGGTCGCGAACGTGCGGGCCGCGGCGACCAGGTCGAGCCGCGCCTGATGCCCCAACCCGGCACGCTGCCCGTGATCGACGCCATCCAAGAGCGCGGTCATGGCCGAGACCACGGCGGCCGTGGTTCGGCGGGGAGGACTGTCAAGGTGCGGCATCGGGGTCTCCACACTGCATCGGGGGCGATACGTAGACAATAGAACAAGCACGCGAATCCCGCAGCTGAATCGAAGAAATTTTCGCATCGAATCTGCGGTGGCTGAATGGTCAACTGCCCCGCCGCGCCCAGACCCGCCGCGCCCAGGCCGCCACCCAACCCTCCTCAGCAGGCGTCCCCAAGCATCACCGGGACCCCAGATGCCCCCGGTACCAGTCCACGGTCGCCTCAAGTCCGGTCCGCAGCTCCACCGGACGCACGCCCGGGAACAGCGCCTGCACCCGGGACGCGTCCGCCTGCGAGGTCTTCACGTCCCCCGCCCGGGGCGCCTCGTGCACCCGCTCCAAAGGCCGCCCGAGCACCGACTCCAGTTCGGCGATGAGTTCCAGCAGCGTCGTGTTCGTGTTGTACGCGAGGTTGATCGGCTCGGGCCTCGACACCTGCCCAACCACCGCCGAAACGATGACCTGGCAGATGTCGGTCACGAACGTGAAGTCGCGCGACTGCGTCCCGTCGCCGTAGATGGTGAGTGGTCGTCCGGTCAACGCGGCGTCGATGAACTTGGGGATCACGGCCGCATACGCATGTTCGGCGGGCTGCAGCGGCCCGTAGACGTTGAAGAACCTGAACGCGAGAGTTTTCATCCCGTAGGACGCCTGGTAGGCCAGCGCGTATCCTTCGGTCGCCATCTTCGAGACCGCGTAGGGGCTGAGGGGGCGCGTCCAGTCGTCCTCGCTGATGGGCAGTTTGGGGTTCGATCCGTAGACCGCGCTCGACGAGGCGACGACGACGTGGGGGACGCCCAGCTCGCGTGCCGCTTCGAAGACGTTGAGGGTGCCGGTGGCGCCGGCGTCGTGGGTGGCGCGGGGGTTGGCGACCGACAGTGGGACGCTGGCGATCGCGGCGAGGTGCACGATCGAGTCGACCCCGTCGGAGACTTTCCGCAGCAACTCGTAGTCGAGCACCGAACCTTCGGTGAACCGCACCTCGACGCCGTCGACGCCGTCGAGGTTGGCCCGGGTCCCGGTGCTCAGGTCGTCCAGCACCTGCACCTCGTCGATCGCGGACGTCCGCGTCAGGGCCCGGCTGAGGTTGGCGCCGATGAATCCGGCTCCGCCGGTGATAAGGACCTTCATACGTCTTCTCCTGCGATGGGTGGGTGTGCCCCCCCGCAGTCTAGTGACCGTCCCATCGGGCGGACGATTGCGTGGCGCCCACCCGTCAGTAGATCGCGATGAACGAGTTGACGATCGGGTCGAGCGCCCAGTCGTCCCCTTCGGCCAGTTGGATCTGCAGCCAGATCAGGTGGCTACCGTCCTTCGCGGTGGCCGCGACGATGAAGTATTCGGTCTTCAGGCCGCCGCAGGCCGACCAGTATTCGAAGACCCCGTCGTAGACCGAGTCGCTGAAGGGCTGCCGTGTCCCGTTCTGCGTGCAGCCGCTGGCCGGGGTCTGGGCCAGGATGTCGAGCAGGCTGTTGGGGGTGTAGTCACCCAGCGCGTCGACCGAGGCCGACACGATCACCCCCGAGACGGTCCACCCATTCATGAACGTCTCCAGGTTGGTGCTCGCCCGCACGTCGTTGACCTTGTTGCCGAGGTCGTCGGTGAAGCTTGCGCCGTCCACCGACGTCCAGGTGGCTGGCACCTGCACCGACACCACTCCAGCGTCGTCCTTGATGACGACCAGGTTGCCTGCCGGGGTTGCGGATGGTTGGCTGCTCGGCGCGGCTGGCACGGAGCTGGTGGTGAGGGTGCGTCCGTTGAACTGTCCTTCGTAGGTGGCCCCTTCGGACGGTCGGTACACGTCGACGGACAGGGTGGCGTCGGTGCCGTGCGTCCGCAGGATCGAGCAGTAGTCGGCGAGGGTGCCGTCGGTGGCGAGGGTGACGCCTTCCATCCGGGTGATGATGTCGCCTGGTTCCAGTCCGGCCTTGTCGGCAGTCGAGCCGGACGCGACACCCCGGACGAAGACACCTGATCCGCCTTGACCCACGAACGCGGTGGCGTTGACGCCGAGGCTGAGGACGCCCTTGCCGGCGGCCAGGTCGTCGTAGACGGCTTGCACCTCGTCGCGGTGGATGGCGAGGTTCAGGTCGTTGATGTCGTCGCCGGCGTAGTTGACGCCGACGACTTGCCCGTTGGCGGCCACCAGCGGTCCGCCGGAGTTGCCGCCGCGGATGCGGGCGTCATGTTCGATGGCGTGGTTCACCGAAGCCCATTGGGTGTTGGTTGCCGTGTCGGCCTTCGAGACGATGCCTTTGGTGATGGCGAACTCGCGGTCGCCGACGTTCGGGTATCCGAGCGCCCAGACTTCGAGGGCGGCTTTGATGTCGCCGGTGTACCAGTCGAAGTGCGGGAAGTTCTTGCCGTCGAGTTTGATCACGGCCAGGTCGAGGCATTCGGAGGTGCCGAGGATGCGGGCGTCGTAGCTCTTGCCGCCGACGGTGGCTTTCAGGGTGGCCGCACCGACGACGACGTGGTTGTTGGTCACCACGAGCCCGTCGGAGTTGACGATCAGCCCGGTGCCCCACCAGCCACCCTCCAGGGCGCCTTCGACGGGGTCGACCAGTGAGCCGAGCGCCTGAATCTTGACGGTCGCGGTTTCCGCGTTGTCGAGGGTCACCGCTGAGCTCTGGTCGATGGACGCGGACGCGCCGCTGCCGGCGCCGCCGCCACCTCCGCAGGCGGCCAGCCCGACCGCCAGCAGACCGGCGATCGCACACGTGGCGATCCGCCGGAAACCACTCGTTTGACGCGCGACTCTGACCGAATTCACAGGTCCTCCCAGGGCTCGATGGCTTGGCATGAGGTTAGCGCTGCACGTTGGCTAGGGGGAGAGTCGTGGGTCGTCACAGGGGCTGCGGACGGCAGTTCTTAGACGCGATGAGCCGGCGTTCAGCTGGCGTCGGGCCCTGAACCTGCGTGGCAACATCGCCGCCTCCATGGCGCTCGGCGCGCGGCAAGCATCTCGAATCAGAGCGATCCGTGACCGAAGAACAGGGGGGTGTCCACCACTGCCGCCGTTCGGTGGTGTCGGCGTCGCCCCAAAGGCCAAGGGGCGGGGCGAGCGTCCCCCTGGTTCGCTTCAGAACAGACTGTTGACAAGCTGTATTGTGCGAAGTCCAAAGAAGCTCACGATTTGGAGTTCGTTTGGAGTTGAGTAAACTAGCACAAAGCCCACTCACGTTTGGATGGACATGCGACTGCCTGCCGAACCCCCGGACGCCCACGATCTGCTCCAGCAGCTGATGCGTGACCCGGAGCGGTTCATGCAGGTGATGACCACTTCGTTCGACACCTCGGGGTACCCACACTGGGACACGCTGCGACGCAAACCCGCGCCGGCTGGGCTCACGTCGGAGGAGTGGTGGCTGCGTATCAAGACTGCGCGCGGCCAAACTGCGCGCGTGATTCCTCTTCTGGTGGACGCCCAGGGCAAGCCCTTCTGGTTCGGACTCCCAGACGAGGTGCTCAAACTCAATGACGAGATCACCCGTTTCGCCAGCGGTCAGATCGTCGTCAGCGACTTGGTCACTGACCCCGACCTGCGGGATCGCTATGTGATCAGCAGCCTGATGGAGGAAGCAATCACCTCAAGCCAGTTGGAAGGGGCGGTAACGACTCGGGTCGAAGGCAAGCAGTTGCTGCGTTCGGGTCGAGAGCCGCGAGACAACAGCGAGCGCATGATCGTGAACAACTACCGGGCCATGCAGTACATCAGGGAGCATGTCCACGATCCGCTCACCCCAGCGATGGTCAAAGACATCCACGTCATTGTCACCGACGCAACCTTGGACGATCAGGGCGTCGCTGGTCAGTTGCAGGGCGGCGAGGATCGTCGAGTCGCGGTAGTTGATGTGAGAGACGGGCAAGTGGTTCACATGCCGCCGCAGGCGTCGAGTCTGGTGGCGCGCCTGGAGCGGCTGTGCGAATTCGCCAATGGTGCCGACCAAGGTACGTATCTGCCGCCGGTCCTGCGAGCTATCGCCATTCACTTCATGGTCGGGTACGACCACTACTTCGCCGATGGCAACGGGCGAACGGCGCGGGCGCTGTTCTACTGGTCGATGCTGCGCGAAGGGTTCTGGCTGGCAGAGTTCTTGACGGTTTCCCGGATCCTTCGTCAGGCGCCGGCTCAGTACAGTCGGTCCTTTCAACTGACTGAGACCGACGACGGCGACCTGACCTATTTCTTCCTCTACCACCTCGCAGTGATCCGGCGGGCCATCAATGATCTCATGTCCCATCTGGAGCGGAAGATGATGGAACTGCAGGACGTACAGCGACGGTTGCGCTCGCAGCCAGGCGAGTTCAATCATCGGCAGATCGCCCTGCTCGATCATGCGCTTCGCAATCCAGGATTCGAGTACTCTGCCATCTCGCACGCGACGAGTCACGCGGTCACCGACCAAACGGCCCGCAACGATCTGGCCGATCTTGAGGCCGGCGGCTATCTGCTGCGCGGAAAGCGGGGACGTCAGTTCGTGTGGAGTCCGGCACCGCACCTACGCCAAAGGCTCAGTTCG
>CALMKG010000504.1 GCA_937867175.1 uncultured Propionibacterium sp.
CGGGAGATGGCGAGGCGCGCACTTAGACGCACCCGCCACCCCGAACCACAGCACAGCCGACCCACTGTTGGCTAAGGTTGCCGCCATCACGTAAGGTTGCCCGGAATTTGGCCGAAAAATGGGCAACCTTAGGCGACCGCGGCAACCTTAGGGTCGAGGAGGCGTGACGGCAGCCATAGTTGGCCAGCCCTGGTCGGGCGGCGGAGTCAACGCCATTCGAGTAGATCTCCCGACCAGAACTTCCCCTGCGCCTCACTTGACAGAGTGGGATCGATTAGCCGCGAAGCAAGTTCTGCTGCCAGTTCCACAGTGGGATAGTCGACGCAATGCGGCACGGGCCTGCTCTGTTTCACGTAGCCGGTTCCCCAGGCGGATGGGACCACGAATCGCTCGAAGGGTTCCATCTTGCGTCGATGGAGTTCGGTGTCGATCGCGAGACTCAATGCCGTCCCGTCGATGTCTTGCGTGACGGCGAAGACCACGATGTCTACGAGATCCTTCTCCCTGCTAGAGGGCCGCCCGTCGTAGTCAGCCATCGTTGCACAGACCTTATCTGCGACCTGGTCGACGACCGGATACAGGCGGTACCGATTACTCGTGAGTCGCGGAAGATCAAGTGTCGACGCTGGGCGGGCAGTCTCGACTTCATCAGTCATCCCCGCACCGACGACGAGGTCGATCTGCACCGAACCTCTCCCGGCCACACCGATGAAGATATTGAATGAGACGCGATACCCGTCGGTGTAAGGCTGGGCATCCGCAGCGATGGATGCTTCATGACTCGTATATTCGAACCGGAAGTGATCGCCGAGGTCGGCGGACGCCAAACGCCTGAGATCCTCCAAGGCCTGGTCGAGGCTGAAGCCCTGACGGTAGAGGTCGATGTCACGGGTAGACCGTGTGGACGGGATCCGCGCCAAGACACCCGCCCCGCCTTTCAGCACCCATTCTGAGTCCTCTCCTTCAGAAAAGATTCGGCTCAGGAATCGGTTGAAGTACTCCAGCTGAATGCGTTTGCTCGTGTCGATCGAAGGATCGGCTTGCGCCGCCTTCTTCGCGGCTTCCTTGATTGCTGCTTCAACGCCGCGCGCGGTTAAGTATGGCTCTGGCGAGTGCATCATTTGTCAGGTTCTTCGTTTGCCCACCCTCTGTCTTGTGGTGTTGTGGCGTTGCGGAGCGACTTAGAGACGTTCATCCACGGCTGTGACACATTCGCCAGCGCAAGCATGGTGACTACTTCCGCGACGGTTTTGCTGAGCGTCGGAGAGACCGAACCGGCCAGAGACTGCCCTACCTTCTTATCAATGGCGAGTAACGGTCGAGTTGCATCCAGAATCCCTTGCATGAACTCAGCGGACACTTCTGGAAGAAACGGATCGATCTGCTTCACGAGCCCACTGAGATCTGGCATCTCGATCGAGTTCACAGCGTTCTGCAGGTAGTTGGCGAGGATCCGGATACTGAGCGCCTGGTCTGCTGAGATCCGGCGCGCGACAGAGTCAATGTCGATTCCACCGGCTTCGAGGAGATGCTCCAGCACGGCATTACCATCGTGCCGCTTGAACCCGTTGCGCTCGGCTAGCGGGCTGAAGAGTTCCCGCAGACGATCAAGGTCAAGTCTCCGCTTCTTCACCGCCGAACCGAGTGCATCAGCGACAAGGCTCAGCTCTCCAACGTCGTCGAGTAGGTCGGCCAGGGTGCGCTCCAGCGTCATCACTGGCAGCCCCTCGACAAGCGTGACGTCGCGGTCTTCAAGGAGGCGCTGCCGATAGCGAATCTCAGTACGTTGCGTCTGACGACGCTGGCGAGTCACGAACTCATGACGATTCGCCCATAGATCTCCGACACCGTGCAGAATCGCTGCCGATGAACTCGCCACCACAACGCCGTCCTTCAGGTCGGACAGGCGTTCTTCAGCCAGAAGCTTGGGTTCGGTACTGAGCCAGGCAGCT
>CALMKG010000505.1 GCA_937867175.1 uncultured Propionibacterium sp.
GACCCACGAGTTGCCGACCTCAGCCGCGGCTTCCATCGCCTGCCGTCCGCCGGAGCCGTTGTGCCGCTCCAATGCGACGAGGTCGATGTACGCGCCGAGCGCACGCGTGAACTCGAGTCGCGCCTTCCGGGCATCGTCGACCGCGTTGTAGTTGGGCAGGAAGAACATCACCACAGCCAGACCGACCGACGCGATGGCCGGGACCGCGACCGGAAAGCCCAGGCCGATCTGCTCGAAGAAGAACGCCAGCAGCGGCGGGATCACCAACCCCATGAGCGCCATGACGATCTTGTCGCCGTAGAAGCGGGCCAACGGGATGCGCAGCAGCGCCAGCTCCCTCGTCGGCGTCCTGATCCAGACGGCCGGCGGGAGTGCCTTGATCGCCCACACGCCGATCCGCTCCTTGCCCTTCGCGGTCGTGACCGGGCCGACGGCGTTCGCCCGTCCCTTGGTGGGCGTCAGTCGCGACAGAGCCTCGGCGAGATCCGGCTCGGCCGGCATCAGGCGGGCGATGAGCAGCACGACGCCGAGACCGAGGAACGCCCCTCCCAGCAGAGCAACTTGTAGTCCGGTGGTCATGCTGCGCCCTCCTTGGTGGCGGGGACGGGCGACAAGAACCTGGGCATCGCCCGTCCGAGCGCCATGCGCTTCATCCAGACGAGCGTCGCGATGTAGAGCGACAGCAACACCACCAGGACGACCTGCCCGAGCGGGCTCTGGTACGGCCGCACGTAGGTCCCCGACACCGCGAGGATCACCAGCACGCCGACGCTGATCAGGGTGACCCAGCGTGCGGTGGCACGAGGCTTGGCGCGGTCTGCCTCGACCTGACGACGGGCCCGTACGTCGGCCGCAACCGACTCCGCGAGACCTTCGAGCACGCTCGCGAGCCCTGCGCCCCTCCTGCGGGCGCCGAGGATCAGGTTGGCGGCCACGAGGTCGCCGGTCGCATCGTCGAGCTCGTCGGCGAACGCGCGCAGCGCCTCCTCAGTGGGCCATCGGGCGCGCAGCCGGGCTACCAGTCGGGTCACCTCGGGGGCAATCGCGGCAGGAGTCGAGCGCAGCGTCGCGACCAAAGCCTGCTCCAGGCCGACGCCGACCGTGAGCACTCCGGAGAGGGAGCGGGTCCATTCCTCCATCGCTTCGAGGCGGGCGATCCGCTGGGCGGCCGAGGAGGAGGAGAGCAGCACGGGCAGGCCGACGAAGGCGACGGGGACGACGACGAGGGCGAGCACCCAGCCGGTCACCAGGAATGCCACGACGCCGGCGGCGACCCCGCCGAGCAGGAGCATCCGGGTCTGCTTGGTGAGCGTGCGGACCTTGCGCTGCCGGGAGGGGCGCTCGACCACCGGGGACGGGCGCAGCCCCACAAACAGTGCGATCAGGCCACCGACGACCAGTGCGCCGGCGAGAGCAGGGACGAGGACGATCACGACCTCACCTCCTGCTGGGCCAGGTAGGAGCTGAGGTCGAAGCCGTACGCCGCGAGCGCCCGGTAGGAGTCGGGCAGGATCGCCGGAACTGCCGTGCCGTCGAGATCGGGCGCGAAGACGTGGGTGGTGGCGTAGCCGGTCTCGCGCTCGCCGGGGTCGAGGGCGATGATCTCGGCCACCCGGCGGCGTCGCGTCGAACGCCCGTCCTCGTTGGTGGTGCGCATGTCCAGGTGGACGATCAGGTCGATGGTCGAGGCGAGCTTGCTCGTGGCGAGCGTGTGGGTGACGTGAGGCCCGGCTTCCATCGCGCAGGTGACCAGCTTGCGGATCGCTGCCACCGCGTCTGAGGCGTGAGTGGTGGAGATGGACCCGGTGCCAGACTCCATCGCCTTGATCATCGCCCAGACTTCTTTGCCTCGGACCTCGCCGACGATCTGGCGAGCGAGGTTGAAGCGGAAGGAGTCGACCAGGGCGTCGTCGAGCGTGAACTCGCCCGCCATGCGCCCGTCCGCACCACGCTCCCCGGAGCCCGGACGTGCCTCCCACGGGTGCACGATCTTGTGCCGCCTCAACTCGTGCAGGTGCAGCTCGTATTCGGTCTCGAACGTGCCAATCGCCTCCAAGGGATCGATCTCGGCGCAGAGCGCCCGGACCAAGGTCGTCTTGCCCGCTCCCTGTGCGCCGGAGACCACGATGGACTTGCGAGCACGCACTGCCGCCCGCAGGAACGACGCGGCGACCGGCGTGAGCATCTCTCTGGCCACCAGGTCGTCGAGCGTCACCGTCATCAGCCGGTGCCGCCGGATCACCACAGACGGGCGCGGGGTGACCCATGCGGCAGCGGCGAGACGCGAGCCCCCGTCGAGCCGGAGATGCAGGCGCGGTTGTGCCTCGGAGAACCCGCGAGCGTTCACCTCGGAGCGCGAGGCGAGGAAGACCAGGAAGTCGATCAGCTCCTCGTCGGAGTCGGCGACCGGAGGGCCGTCGACCTGGGAGCCGTCGATGAGTTCCAGGACTACGCTGTCGTGCCCGGTGATGATGATGTTCTCCACCCGGTCGTCGTCCACCAGCGGTTGAAGCCGGCCGAGCCGGAATAGCGAGTCGAAGACCGCCCGAGCGAGCGCATCCTGCTCAGCGACAGGAAGGGTGGGCATCCCCGCGTTGACGCGGTCGGCGACGGTGGCCTCGATGAGGTCGAGCACGATCGTCCGCCCCAGCTCCTCCTGCGCGAGCTTGTCGAGCCGACCTCGGTCGGCGGCGACCGACTGGCTGAGCTGCTCGGAGGCTTGCGCACGCAGAGCAGAGACCAGCGACCAGTCCAGGTTCCTGCCGATGGATGCAGTGGTGCTCACAGCCGACAGGTGTCCCACCGACGTCAGCGGGCGGGCGATGTCGCGCCGCTCGGCGACGGGCGGCACCGGCTGGGTGAACAGCGGCAGCCCGGCCGGCGGGGTTTCGAAATCCTCGTTGGTTTCAGCGGCGCGCTCCGTCGTCATGAGCGGGCTCCTTCGAGTAGCTCGTTGCGACGGCGGGTGATCGTCGAGTGGACGGAGGCGATGGCCGCGTGGAGTGCTCGGACCAGAGGTCGAGTGTCGAACTTCTTGGGAGGTGGCGCTCCTCGGGAGAAGACCGCTGCGGACTCGGGGTCGTTCGGCAGAGAGCCGAGCACGGGGAGGCTGACCGCCCCGGAGACGTCGCGGGCGCTGTAGGGCTGGCCCTCGCCGATCAGCAGGACCGCGGACTGGTGCCAGTCGAGTGCGGGGCGCTGAAACGCTTCGGCCCACGACCGAAGCGCCGACAGGTTCGGCAGCGTCGTACGACTGACGAGCAACGCCAGGTCGGCGGCATCGAGCAGGGGCTCGGGTGACCCGTGGAGACCCAGTCGACCGGCATCGACGATCACGTCCTGCCCGGTGGACTCGAGCTCGCTCAACACGTCCGCCAGTGGAGTCCAGAGATCCCGCAGTGCGCTGGCCTGGGTGTGCGATCTGGTGCCGGCGACGAACGACACGGTGGTGCCCTCAATGGGACGGGCGACGTCGGCGAGCGCATCGCTGAGGTTGCTCGCCGTCAGAGCCAGCTCGATGAGCCCGGCGTCGTACTCCTGCGTGCCGCGAAAGTAGCCCGCCAACAACCCGGAGCCGCCGGTGGGATCGGCCTCGACGAGCAGGGCCGGGCGCGGCCAGAGCAGCGCCAGGCCGAGAGCCGTGGTGGTGACGCCGGGCGAGCCGGAGGCAGAAGTGAGAGCGATGACGGCCATCAGCGCTCCCGCGCTTCCAGGACGAGGGCGATGTTGCCGGTGGCGATCCGCGTGGCCAGCACCGCGGCGTCGGCCTTCGGGACGAGCAGGTCGACCACGGTCTGCCCGGTCTCCTCGGAGACGTTGACCCCGACGACGGTGGCATCGTTGGTCAGCGGCGTCCCGGCCGGGAGTTCCTCGACCTGCGCGGGAGTCACCACGACGCGCACCCGGTCGCCGTACTGAAGATCCAGGCCGGGTGCCTGGGCAGGGGTCAGCGCCACCCCGACGACCGACTGCCCCTCGCGCGGAACGACCTCGGCGGTGACCGAGCCGGGCGTGAGCATCCCGCCTTCGGCGATGTCCATCGCTGCCCGCTGCCCGACAATCTCCTCCAACTGTGATGCCGAGACCGGCTTGAGGGCAGGGTCGGCGCTGAGCCGTACTCGGGCGAGATCGTCTGCTTCGATCACCGCGCCGCGCTCGATGGAGTGCCGTGCGACGAGGACTTCTTGGGTATTCGTCGTCGCCGTCCATGCCCATCCGGCGAGCAGGGCGCCGATGCAGACGGCACCGATCGCGGCAGCGATGAGCGCGGGCCGTCGCCGCAACTTCGGTGGCGGCGCAAGGGCAGTCGCGGCCGGACCCTCCTGGTTGAGAGTCCCGTCGATCCGGGTGGCTGTACTCATACTCACTGCCTCTCCGCTGCTCGCTACTGCACGAGCACCTGCGCTTCCCCGACCGCGATCGCGGTCGTCCGTGTGAGGCCGTTCAGCCGGATGGTTCCGGTCTGGCCCGCCCCTTCCCATGTGATGACCCAGTCCGAGGTGGCGGTCACCGTGTACTTCCCGTCCGGCTTCTTCGAGCTCGACTTCTCATAGGTGTGACCGCAGTCCGGCGACTTCGCTCTGCCGTACGACGCCTTGTACGCCGTTCCGGCGCCCGTGCAGGTCACCTCGGTGCCGTCGCCCATGTCCCAAGTGATCTTGTGGAGCGTCGCTGTGGCGGTGACGGTGATCCCGCCGGCGCTGGCGGACTCGGTGATCGGCCCGACGGTGTGCTCGTCGGGGTTGGCCGCCCACATCCACACGGGCATGCCGACGATGCCGATGCTGTCCTCACCTGGCTCAG
>CALMKG010000506.1 GCA_937867175.1 uncultured Propionibacterium sp.
GGTGTCGTCGACTGGCTCTAGGAGACTGCTGAACAATCCGCCGCGCACCGGTCGGGCTGATCGGTTTGCGGTTGGAATTCTTCGGTCATGTACCGGCTGCGGTCGAAGATCACGATCTCCCAGCCCGCGGGCAGGTGGGGGACGTGGCGCTGGCTGTACATCTGGGACTTCTCGCGCTCGGAGGGCGTGGGCAGCGCCACCACCTTGGCGTCGCGGGGGCTCATCCCCTTGATCACGCCGCCCTTGCCCGCGGTGTCGCGCCCCTTGAAGACGATGCACACTTACGCGCCCGTCTCCTTGACCCATTCCTGCATCGCCACGACGTCGCCGTGCAGTTCCTTCAGATGCTTCAGGTGCGCTTCTTCTTCGTTTCTCGACCTTCTTTCGCGTGTGCCGGTCAGGCGCCCCGGACGCGCTCGGGGACGACCGCCTCGACGCCGCGGGCGAGGGCGGGCTCCTTGGCGAGCCGTGACCGGCGGAACACCTTGTAAACCTCGACGACGAGTGCGACGAGGACCGCGTAGCCGATGACCGACATCCACTGACCGCTCGTCAGGTCGACGGTGCCGAGGATGCCGCGCAGCCAGCCCCACTCGACGCCGAGCACCGTCATGGCGGTCGGGATGAGGAGAATCTTGATGGCGCCGAGGATGGGGGCGTTCAACCCCGAGTCGGGGTCGCGGCGCATCACGAGCGCGCTGAACACGGTGCCGAGGCCCATCACGGCGAACGACATGGTCATCGGGACGTTCGGCTCGGTGGGGCTCATTTCGCCCGGGGTGAGCAGCAGCGCGGCGAGCGCGACGGCGAAGAGGGTGAGTCCGAAGACGACCCACTGCGCGACGGCGCGGGAGTTGGCGATGCCCTGCGAGGTGTCCCGCGGGGGACGCGTCATCAGGTCTTCGGGCGTCGGGTCAACCATGATCATGACGACTGGCGCGGCGCAGATGAAGAAGTTCAGGTAGAGCACCATCATCGGGGTCATCGGCATGCCCTGGTTGATGTTGAAGACGCTCGCGCTGAGGAAAAGGAAGACCAGCGAGAGCAGCTGGGTCATCTGGAAGCGCACGTAGGACGTGATCTTGTCGTAGATGCCGCGCCCCAGATGGATGGCCTTGACCAGCGTGCCGAAGTTGTCGTCGGTGAGGATCATGTTCGCGGCCTGCTTGGTGACCTCGCTGCCCGAACCCATCGCGACGCCGACGTCGGCCTGCTTGAGCGCGGCGGCGTCGTTGACGGCGTCGCCGGTCATCGCGACGACCTCGCCGCTCTCCTGCATGATCCGTGCGAGCCGCAGCTTGTCCTGCGGGGTCACGCGGCCGAAGACGTGCAGGCGGGGAAGCGCCTCGCGGATCTGCTCGTCGGTCATCGCCTGGACCTCCGCGCCGCTGATCGCGCCCGCTCCGAGCCCGAGCTCTGCGCCGATGGCGCCCGCGGTGATGGCGTGGTCGCCGGTGATCATCCGAACCTCGATGCCCGCGGCGTGCGCGACCCGCACGGCCTCGAGCGACGAGGGGCGCAGCGGGTCGATGATGCCGGCCATGCCGACGAAGACCAGGTCCTCGACGTGACCCATCGGGTCGGCGGCGACGGCGTCCTCCCGGCCGTCGAGGGGGCGCATCGCGAAGGCGAGGACGCGCAGTCCCTGCTCGCTCATCTCGCGGTTGGCGGCGAGCAACCGGGCGCGGACCTTCTCGTCGATCGGGACAGTGCTGTCGGCAGTCAGCGCGTAGCCGCAGCGGTCGAGCACGACGTCGGGGCCGCCCTTGACGAGGCCGACGAACCGGTCGACCCCGTCCACCGGCAGGTGGTGGTAGGTGGCCATGAACTTGTAGTCGGAGTCGAAGGGGACCTCCGCGAACCGCGGGTAGGCGCGGCGGGTCTCCTCCGCGTCGACGCCGAGCTTGGCGGCGAGCACGACGAGCGCGGCCTCCGTGGGGTCGCCGACGACGGCGCCCGCGTCGGAGACCGTCGCATCGGAGTCGAGGCAGAGCCCGTAGGCCAGGTGGGTGAAATCGGGCGCCTTCGCTCCCGCCGCACAGGTGATCTGCCCGGACTTCTCGTACCCGTCGCCCGAGACCTTGTACCAGCCGCCCCGGTAGTAGAGCCTCCGGACCATCATCTCGTTGAGTGTGAGCGTGCCGGTCTTGTCCGAGTTGATCGCGCTGGTGGCGCCGAGGGTCTCGACGTCGCCGAGGTTCTTCATGACGGCCTTCGCTTCGGCCAGCCGATTCGCGCCGAAGGCGAGCATCGCCTGGACGAAGGTCGGCAGGCCGGTCGGGATCGCCGAGACAGCCATGGAGATGCCGAGCAGCAGCACGGCGGCGAGCGGCTGCTGCCGGACGATGCCGAGGATCACGACGACCGCGACCGCGGCCCAGGTGATGATGCCCAGCACCTTGGTCAGTTGGGCCAGCTCGGTCTGCAGCGGCGACTTGCTGACCTCAATCTCGGACAGCATGGTCGCGATCCGGCCCATCTCGGTGTCCATCCCGGTGCCGGTGACGACCATGGTGGCCGTGCCGCGCGTGAGCGACGTGTTCTGGAAGAGCATGGGGGTGCGGTCGCCGAGCGCCACGTCGTCGGACTCGAGCGCGGCGGTGCCCTTCGCGATCGGGGCGCTTTCGCCGGTGAGGGCCGCCTCCTGGGTCTCGCAGCTGGCCGAGCGCAGGATGCGGCCGTCGGCGGGGACCAGGTCGCCGGCCTCCAGCTGGACGATGTCGCCGGGCACGACCTCGGGGGCGGGAATCTGCTGCACCGATCCGTCGCGCACCACCCTCACCATCGGCGTCTGCATCTTCGCGAGGGCGTCGACGGCGCTGCGGGCCTTCAGCTCCTGCTGCGTGGCGATCACGACGTTGATGACGACGAGGACGGACACCATGATCGCGACCGGGGTCTCGCCGATGATGAAGCTGGCGATGGAGACCGCGATGAGCATCAGGTTCATCGGGTCCTTGATCTCGCCGAGCGCGATGGTCCACCGTGTGGGCGGCGGCTCGGAGTCGATCTTGTTCTCGCCGTGGGTGGCGCGGCGGCGGTCCACCTCGGCCGCGCTGAGGCCTGTGTCGGGATCGACCTCCCACGCCGCCGCGGCGTCGGCTGGGGTCATCGCGTACCACGCGGGCGTCGGACCCGTTGTGGCCTGGGCCGTGTCAGTCATCTTGGTGCTCCTCGAGGCGCGGGGTCGGTGACTGCCGACCCTCGAACGGGCACAACTCTAGATGAGTCAGTCCAAGGGGTCAGTTGTCGTAGGTGGTCAGTGATCGGCGGATCTCGGCGCCGATGTTGGCGTTGTGTCAGATGCCGGCGGTGAGCGCGAGGACGCGGGCGGCGATGCGGGGGCGGACGCAGGCGATGGTTCTGCCGCCGTGGCGTTCGAGGTCGAGTTGGCCCTTGAGAGTGTCGTTGACGGACTCGATGATCTGGCGAAGGGGTTTGAAGTCCTGCTTGCCAGGGCGTGGTTTCTCGCCCTTTTCCCAAGTCGAGCCACCAAGAATTGGAGACACGCTTTGGCCAGCGTGGGCGCACCGAGCCCGGCTGGGCGTGGGCGCTAGGCTTTG
>CALMKG010000507.1 GCA_937867175.1 uncultured Propionibacterium sp.
GTTGCGCTCTTCGCGCACGTCGGACGTACTCGCGGGCTGCGGCGATGTTCCGGTTCAACTCAATGCGTGCCGTGAGTTCTGAAAGCTCCTTCTGCTTTCCGGTGAGCGCGCTCGCCGCATTTGCTTTGTCCTCCGACATCTGCTGAACGGCCGCCCGTGCAGTCGCCAGTTCGGCTCCGACTTTGGAGGCCACTGCTTCTGCGCTCTCTCGGAGGGTGCCTGCGGTCACGGGCTTCCCATTCGCGGTGTCCTGAGCTGCGGCTCGGGCCGCCGCGAGCACGTCACATGCTTGGCTCGCCCATACCGGTGGGTCTTCACCATCCCGCTGTTCTGTGGCGAACTCGTTCGCGCGGGTGAGCTCGGCTTCGTCGAACCTGAGGCTGGAGCTGCGCACTTCGGTGTTCGCGTCCTCGACCTGACGGACAAGCGTTTCATCGAGGAACGTGCGATAGCGAGTCAGCAGATTCAAGGCCGTCGGGCTGAGCTCCTGCATGCAGTAGAGACCCTTGTCTCCGGCAGTTGGATAGTGCTCGCGATCAAGATGTTGACGGTACGAGTCTCCCGCAACGATGAACTCCTGCCATTCCCCATCTGCGGGGCCTGGCAGCTCATCCTGACTGAAGAGTTGCTCTCGCGCTTCTGTCCTTCGACCTTCCGCTTCCTGGAGTTTCACCCGGGCCTTCTCGTAGA
This sequence comes from uncultured Propionibacterium sp., assembly GCA_937867175.1. GTDB lineage: Bacteria > Actinomycetota > Actinomycetes > Propionibacteriales > Propionibacteriaceae > Brooklawnia. Next base: position 691 of record CALMKG010000507.1, read on the forward strand.
CGACCGCATCGAAGTTCATCGCCGTTGTAAGTACACCGTGCAGCCGATTGAGGTGACCCACCGTCTCCTGGGTACTGGAGAGGATCGCGTCGAGCGAGTTGGAACGGAGCGCCGCGATCTCACCTTCAAGACGTTCGCGGTCGGCCTCGGCACCGTCAGGTACGGTTGCCAGCGCGTCAAGCTCCGCGAGGTCTGTGGTAGCACCCAGGGTCTCGATCACGGGATACACCTTCGTACCTCGCGTGAACCTCGACAACAGCGGGTTGCTCCCCGGCGCCAAGGCCTTGACCTCGGTTGCGATCCGCTGCTGAATGCCTTGCAGCCCGGCAGCGACGTGACCAAACAGTGCGAGTTCGGCCGGCGTGTAGACGTAACCCAGATCGCTGTCAACGTGCAGCGAGACTGCGCTCGCGTCGAAGACGCTGATGCGTGTGAATGGCGCAAGGCCGGATTCGTCCTTCCACATCACCGAGGAGTCCGTGCCAGACAGTCGGTACTGGATGGTGGCGCTGGGCGACGGCGGGCTATCGAAATAGGCGGTGTGCGCGTTCGGCAGGATGTCCTCAGCGGTCCGAACAGCCGAGATGCGCTTCAGTATGCGCGCATACCCAGTCTTCCCTGATCCGTTCTGCCCAAAGAGCACGGTCAGTTCCGGGTCGAAGCCAAGTTCTTGGTCGGCGGCGAGTGCGTTGACGCCTTCGATGTTCGCCAGACTGACGAGTTCGAGAGTCTCCTCTTCCGCCGCATCCGCAGCGACGAGTTCAAGCTTTGGGACTTCCGGGGCCTCGCCATCGCCAAGCCCTTTCTCAGCGAGGAAGGTGGCGTAGGCGGCGTCCAGCAAGGCATCGCTCGGTGCCTGGCGAGAGAGGATCGTTTCAGCGGTGATCTGACGCACCCATGCGTCCTGACCGTTCGCCCAATCCACCAGCAGGCGTCGGGGCGTCGCATCTCCCAAGTTGACTGAGACCTCTTGAGCGGCCACGTCTACCTCCGTCCTGGCGAACGGTGTCAGGAGATACGTGTCACCGGTCCAACTCGAACTGTCATGGTGCTGTCCATCATGCCCGAGGAGCCGGGGTCAGGCTGGACGACACAGCGGACGCGGCGCTCCGAAGCTCACTCCGGCTCACAGCGACGGCCCGGTGCGCTGGGTCCGAGCGCGTCGAGAGTGTTCTTGGTCTTGTTCGACGCGAGCAACGTTTAGCGTTCGGTCGAGGGCAGCACGCGCACGAGTTGCGTCGATCTTCTGTGCGGCAGACTCTGGCGCGGTGCCGAGGGGCGTG
>CALMKG010000508.1 GCA_937867175.1 uncultured Propionibacterium sp.
GTGGGGCGTGTGGGGCTCGAACCCACGACCCAGGGATTATGAGTCCCTTGCTCTAACCTGCTGAGCTAACGCCCCGTCAACGACCGCGTGGTCGTCGGGCCAAGTCTAGCGATCGGGGTCATGGCAATCGACTCGGTGGCGACAGGGTCAAACAGATCAGGTGCCGCAGGAACCGCAGGTGGGGGCGCCGGGCAACAACGAGGGGGCCGCCTGCGCGACCCCCTCGAATCGGTTGCTCGGCCTCACGGGATCAGAATGGCCCGCCCCCGCACCTTGACGGCATTGAGGTCATCGATCGCCTGCTGGAAGTCGGCAAGCTTGTACTGCTGGGTGTGCAGCTTGACCTTGCCCTGGGCGGCCAGCACCATCAGGTCTTGCAGGTCTGTGTAAGAGCCCACCAGATTGCCGATGAAGTTCTTCTCGGTCGAGATGACGTCGATGGTGGGGACGTTGATGTTTTCGCCGTAGCCGATGACGTAGTAGAAGCCGGCCCGGCGGAGCATCGCGATGCCTTCCGATGTCGCCCCACCCTCACCGACGAAGTCGAGGATCGCTTCGGCTCCCTTGCCGTCGGTCAGGTCAAGGACGGCATCAACCTGGCTGCCATCGGACAGGATCGTCTCGTCGGCGCCGAGTTCCTTGGCGAGGGCCAGGGCGGCCGGGTTGCTGTCGAGGACGACGAGGGTTGCCGCGGACATCGCCTTCATCACCTGGATGCCGATGTGGCCGAGTCCGCCGGCACCGATGACCACGCAGAAATCGCCGGGACGTAGCCGCTTGGCCGCCTTTGCTGCCGCGTGCTGAGCGGTCAACCCGGCATCGGCCAGCGCCGCAACGTCGGCGGGCTCAAGGTTGTCGGCGAGCTTGACGCAGTTGCGCGCCGAGGTGAGCAGGTAGTCGGCGTAGCCGCCGTCGCAGTCGATACCTGGGAACCGCTGGTTCTCACAGTGCACGTCGTCACCCAGTCGGCAGGCCCGACACAGTCCGCAGGTGACGATCGGATGCAGAATCACCTTGTCGCCCGGCTTCACGTTGGTCACGGCACTGCCGACTTCGTGAACCCAGCCGGCATTCTCGTGACCGATCGTGTAGGGCAGGGGCACGTTCGTCTTGGGCGCCCATTGCCCTTCCAGGATGTGCAGGTCGGTGCGGCAAACCCCGGCAGCGCCGATCTTCACGATGACATCCAGTGGGCCGGAGATCTTGGGATCCGGCACGTCATGCATTTGCAGGTCTTCGTGGTACCCGACAACCCGTACTGCTCTCATTTGGAGTCCTCCCCTCGGGCGACATCGCCCGTGAATACAGCCCTTGAAGACAAGTCTGCCTTCCGAGAGACGCGGCCGGGGCGAGTTGAGCGGTGATGGTTCAATCGTGTAACGACTCACCGAGCAGTTGCAGGATGGTGCGACCGACCCCGGCGTCGTTGTTGTCGCCGGTTGCCGGATAGCCGGCTGCCGACACCGAAGGGTGCGCGCGGCTCATCGTGAAACCCTGGCCTGCCAACGAGAGCATCGCCAGGTCGTTCGGCATGTCGCCGAACGCGATCATGCGGGATGCTGCCAGCCCGAGGTCGTCCAGCAGCTCGGCCAGCGCCAGTGCCTTGCTGACTCCGGCTGCCGACAGCTCGAGCATGCCCGCCTGCGAGACGTGGCTGAAGGTCACTGTCAGCCTCTCAGCGATCAGCTCACCCACCACAGCGGCGAGGTCTTCGGTCGGCGTGGCCGGGTCGACCACAAGCAGCTTGACCACCGGTCCCCGAGCCAGCAGCTCGATCATCGGTGCCTGCAGGTGAGGCACCTCCGAGTGCTGCAGGAAGTGCGGTTCAGCTCCCCATGCCCCCAGGTATTCCACCGCGAAGCCCGCGCTGGGCAGCATCCGGCGGATCTCCTGGGTGATTTCGGCGATCAATGCCGCTGACATCGCACGGGCGTGCACCACCCTGCGGGTCGCCAGATCGAGGGTCACCGCTCCGTTGGCGGCCACCGCCCAGCCGTGCGTCTCTGCCAGCTCGTCCAGCACACCGAACCAGCGGACGGGTCTTCCGGACGCATAGATGGTGGGGATGCCGCGGCGGGCTGCCACCCGAACCGCGTGCGCGTTGATCTGGGGCACCCGGTGGTCGTCGGTCAGGAAGGTGCCGTCCAAGTCGGTGGCGATGACGTCGAAGGGGTTCACCTTGGTTCACAACTTCGTGTTGACAGGTGGTGGGGGTTGGGTGTCCGTGGCGGTGCCTTCGCCCCCGGTGCCCATGGAAGGTTCCCGGCTCGGCGAGCCGTCCTCACCGGGTGAGCTGGCCTCCGTCTGGGGTGAACCGGACTCGGTCCCCTCGGACGGTGACGCCGACTGCTGGTCGCTCTGGTCCGGTGTCCCCTCGCCGCTGGACGCGCTCTGTTCGGTCGGCACGGGGGGTTGCGGCGATTCGGGCGGCGAATTCTGGAACAGCAGCACCGCAATCAGCAGCGCCAGCGCCCCCAACCAGATGGTCAGCAACCACGAGGTCGCGATCGGTACCCAACCTGCACGGTCGTGTCGTCCGGGCCAGGACGCCGGCCAGAGCCGCCAAGCGCCCGGACGTGAGTTGTCGAGCCAGTGCAGCCGATAGTCCGGTCCGGCGGGACTGCCCAGCATCGGAGTGCTCGACAGGTCGACGCTGCGTAGCAGCCGGTCGGCCTCGGCGACCGCCTCCGGACTGCCGTCGTAGGCCAGCGCCACCCACGGTGCGGTCGGCCGGTCACCGGCGGCGACCGGGTCGTCGGCTTCGCTTCGATACTTGTGGCCGAGTCGGCCGCCGTCCTGGCCGTCGCCACCACGGGCCACCACCGATTCGGCGTGCAGCTTGTTCACCTCGCCGGCCAACCGGTCGCGGGCGGCCGGATCGTGGGCGGCGCCCTCGGCGAGCACCAGCACCATCACTGCCGGCTCGTCATCGGCATGCGCGACGAAGACCACACCCGCCTCGCGGGCAACCAGCCGGGCGTCCAACCAGAAGTCACCGATCCGCGGTGGGTCGCTGACCAGCAGCGGGTAGGGCTGGGGCTTCGACAGTGCCGCTGCAATCGCTGACGAGGTGGCTGCACCGCCGATGGCCTCGGCGGCGGCGGGCGCCCGCTGCGAGCCGTCCGTCGTCTGCGCCCCAGGCATGCCGAAATCACCGCCCCGCGGCAGGGGTGGCGGTTGCTGACCGGACTGCTCTGACATCGCCCTCCATCTCACCACACCAGACACCTTCAACCGAAGCCGGAAGTCGCATCTGTGCGCGCCCGATCATGGCAACGGTTGCCGCCACTTGGCAGGGTATCGTGGCAGGGACGCCTCTTCCCGGACGTCAGGCCGGTCAGCCACAGGAGAACGAGTGAGCAACACGCCAGACAACCAGCGCCCAGTGTCGATCCCGCAGGCGGCCCAGGTGCTTGGTGAGGCCATCGCGCAGGTGCAGCGAGTCATCGTTGGCCAGGAGCACATGGTCGAGCAACTGATGGTCGGCCTGCTGGCGAAGGGGCACATCCTGCTGGAGGGCGTGCCCGGCACCGCGAAGACGCTGGCGGTGCGAACCTTCGCCACCGTGGTCGGCGGCTCGTTCGCGCGTATCCAGTTCACACCCGACCTGGTGCCCTCCGATATCGTCGGTACCCGGGTCTACCAGGCGTCCCGGGAGCGGTTCGACATCGAGCTCGGCCCGGTCTTCACCAACTTTGTGCTGGCCGATGAGGTCAACCGCGCCCCCGCCAAGGTGCAGTCGGCCATGCTCGAACTGATGGCCGAGAAGCAGGTGTCCATCGCCGGCACCACTTTCGCGATGAAGAAGCCATTCATCGTGATCGCCACCCAGAACCCGATCGAGTCCGAGGGCGTCTACCCGCTGCCCGAGGCGCAGCG
>CALMKG010000509.1 GCA_937867175.1 uncultured Propionibacterium sp.
TTGGCTACGCGTCAACGGACGGTGAGCCGGGCTGCCGACCGGTTGCGCTGACGCTGCTCGCGCATCCGACGCAGCCGCTTGACCAGCAGCGGATCGTGGGCGAGCGCCTCCGGCCGGTCGATCAGCGAATTCAGGATTTGGTAGTAGCGGGAGGCCGACATGTCGAAGCGATCGCGGATCTCGATCTCTTTGGCTGCCTTCGCCTGCCACCAGCTCTTCTCGAAATCGAGGATCGCCGTCTCACGATCGGACAGCATCCCGGGCGTGATCTTGGGGCTGCGCGCTGCCTCGGTCATGGGCTCGATTCTAACTCTCGAATGACATCCATGTCATTAGTCGCGCACGCCCGGTGTTGGGTAACATCAAGGGTCAACAAGACGAGGAGGGTCGATGCAACCGCTGATCGGGAGCATCAAGCGCTACGACTGGGGATCGGTCGACGCCATCCCCAATCTGCTTGGCATCACCAACGACGGTCGACCGCTGGCCGAGTACTGGTTGGGCGCCCACCCACTCGGGGTCGCGCTCCTCGACGGCAGCACCCCGCTCGATCAGGCGATCGCCGCCGACCCCACGATTATCGGCGACTCCGCGCGCCTGGAGTTCGGCGGCCGGCTGCCATACCTGATGAAGCTGCTCTCTGCCGCCCGGCCACTCAGCCTGCAGGCTCATCCCAACCGCACCGACGCCCGGGTCGGCTTCGAACGCGAAAACCGCGCGCAACTGCCGCTGGACGCGCCCGACCGCACCTACCGCGACCCTTGGGACAAGCCGGAGTTGATCATCGCGCTGTCCGAGTTCGACGCGTTGGCGGGCTTCCGCGACCCGAAGGTCAGTGCCGACCTGCTCTCCCGCCTGGGCATCGCCCCGCACACGGAAATGATCTTCGCCCCGTTACGGCATCGACAGGGGTCGGCCGGCTTGGCAGAGGTCTTCCTCGACTGCCTGGTGCTGGACGAGGAGCGCCGCGGCGCGGTCACCGACGTGGTCACCGCTGCTGTGCGCCACTTGAACGACCCCGGCGAGTTGGGCGAGTTCGCGCGCACCGCGGTACTGCTGGACGAACACTTCCCGGGCGACCCGAGCCTGCTCGCCGCGCTGCTGCTGAACCGCCGCACACTCCAGCCCGGCGAGGCCCTGCACCTGACACCTGGCACGATGCATGCCTACCTGTCGGGCACCGGGGTGGAGGTGATGGGCAGTTCTGACAACGTGCTGCGCGGCGGGCTGACCAGCAAACACATCGATGCGGTGTCGCTGGTGCAGGTTGTCGACTTCACCCCCGATCCGATGCTGACCCTGTCCCCCGACCAGGAGGCTCCCGGGCTGTGGCACTACGCAGCCGGTGAGCTCGCCTTCGCGACCTGGCGGATCGACACGAAGCCTGGGCGCATGACCGAGTTGCCGGCGGAGCTGTCCGGACGCATCCTGTTGGTGACCGACGGCGAGGTCGGGCTCTCCACCGGCGCCGACGAACTGGTGCTGCAATGTGGCCAGTCGGCCTTCATCAGGGCCGGCGAGCAGGTGCACGCCAGCGGTGACGGCCAAGCATTCATGGTCGCCACCGGCATGGACGCCTGAGCTTGGAGCCTCCGAAGGGAGTCGAACCCTTGACCCTCCGCTTACAAGGCGGATGCTCTGGCCGCTGAGCTACGGAGGCACGCAGAGCGCGTGTGTCCCATTGTGCCCGGATCAGCGTCCGACCGCTAAATCAGGCCAGTCGATAGGTGGTGGACGACCGCCACTCGACGCCGGCCTCCACGATGGTGCTGGGGAACTCGGGGTGGTTCGGGGAATCCGGAAAATGCTGAGTCTCCAGGCAGAGGCCGGCAAATGGACCCCAATCACCGGTCAACCACTGCCCGCAGTAGACCTGCAGACCGGGCTGGTCGGTCAGCACCTCCACGGTCAGCTCGCCGAAGGCCAACCGAGCCGCCACCTCGGCCTGCGGGTCGAGTACGTAGCAGTGATCCAAGCCTCGCTGGGTGGCGATCCGCGGGTCGGTCGAGGCGCACAGCTCCGCCACCGACCGCAGGGCACCAAGGTCGAAGTCGGTACCGGACACCGGCCAGTACTGCCCGGTGGGCAGTGACTGCGCGTCGATGGCCAACACGTCATGGGCTGACACTTGGACGCGGTGCCCGAGCACGTCGCCGCCCCCAGCCAGGTTGAAGTAGGCATGGTTGGTCACGTTGATCACCGTCCGGGCGTCGCTGTTCGCCCGGTAGTCAAGCCGCACCCAGTTCTCCCCGAGGACATAGGTGGCCTGCAACTCAAGGTTCGCGGGGAATCCTTGGTCGCCGGCTGGGCTGGATGTGGTGAATCGCACCGCAGGACAGCCGTCCACCTCAGCTGCAGCGCCCTGCCAGATGCTCGCCCACAACCCGCCAGCGCCACCGTGCAGGATCTTGCTTCCCTCGTTGGGCGGCAGCTGGTACGTCTGGCCATCGAGGGTGAACCGGCTATCGGCGATCCGATTCGCGTAGCGTCCGACCACCGCACCGATGAAACAGGTGTCACGCTCGATCGCCGGCACATCGGCCAAGCCCAACAAAAGGTTCTGTTGGCCGAACTGCCAGCCCAGCCAGCGGGCGCCGAGTTCGGCCACCTGGATCTGCTGACCCTTGTTGGTGAGTTGCCAGCGGCCAACCGGCCTTCCGTCACGGGCGATGCCCCAGTCGATGCGCTCAACGCTGTTCACTGTGCCAGCCTACGGCTCGGTTGGCCGCGGCTGATGGAAGTCGGGCAACCGGTTCAGGTCATCGCCTTGGCCTGTTTCGTGCTTCGCCAGATGCTTGCCGTCACGACGCCGACGACCAGTGCGACCGCCACGTAGTTGGCAACCTTGCTGTAGAGCTCGAGCAGCGCGGCGGCGGGTTCGCCGACCAAGTAGCCGAAGACGAACATCCCGATCAGCCAACTCAGTGCCGCGAAGAAGTCCAGCACCATGAACTTCTTCCA